>JBQCIZ010000235.1:0-5041 GCA_051953235.1 Nitrobacter sp.
GACGTATTTCCATGACGATCGACGGTCAGCACGACTTTCTGCGGCGCAATATGCAGCTTGTGCGCCGACGCATCGATAATTCGCTTGTTGGCCTGATGCGGAACAAACCAGTCGAGATCGTCGGCGGTGACGCCTGTGGCAGTGAATGCATCGACGATGACGTCGGTGATCATCCCGACTGCGTGCTTGAACACCTCGCGGCCTTCCATCCGGAGATGACCGACCGTCTGGGTCGATGACGGGCCGCCGTCGACATACAGTTTTGATTTGTGACGGCCGTCCGAGCGTAGATGCGTCGTCAGGAAGCCGCGATCCGAGGACTTGCCAGGCTGCTCCTGGGCTTCCAACACGACCGCGCCGGCGCCGTCGCCAAACAAGACACACGTTCCGCGATCGCTCCCGTCGAGGATGCGCGAAAACGTCTCGGCGCCGATCACCAGCGCGCGCTTGAAAGCGCCGGTGCGCAGGAAATTGTCGGCAGTGGCCAACGCGAAGACGAAGCCGGAGCAGACCGCTTGGAGATCGAACGCAGCCCCATGATTGATGCCGAGACCGTTCTGAACCGCGACCGCCGTCGCGGGAAACGTATTGTCCGGTGTGGACGTCGCCAGCACGATCAGGTCGATCGATTGCGCATCGACGCCGGCGTGAGCGAGCGCCGCCTTCGCCGCATGGATCGCGAGATCCGAGGTATACTCTCCTTCCGCGGCA
This sequence comes from Nitrobacter sp., assembly GCA_051953235.1. Taxonomy (GTDB): domain Bacteria; phylum Pseudomonadota; class Alphaproteobacteria; order Rhizobiales; family Xanthobacteraceae; genus Nitrobacter. The sequence goes on from JBQCIZ010000235.1 coordinate 712, forward strand.
ATATGGCGCTGGCGGATACCGGTCCGCTGGACGATCCACTCGTCCGACGTGTCGACCTTCGCGGCCAGTTCGGCATTGGTCATGACCCTTTGCGGCAGATAGGAGCCGCAGCCGAGCACGACCGAACGTATCGCAGTCAAGAGATAGCCTCCTGCGCGGCCGGCGCTGAAGCAAAAGCGGGGCCGTCGCTATTAAGCGTTTGATTGATCTTGGTCAGGAGATCGTAACGGACCATTTCATAACCAACATCAACCGCATAGGCAAAGCCTTCGGCATCGGTTCCACCGTGGCTTTTGACCACAATTCCGTTAAGTCCCAGGAATACGCCACCATTGGACCTGTTGGGATCCAGTTTTTCTTTCAGGGCCTGGAAAGCGCCGCGGGCGAACAAATAGCCGAGTTTCGAGCGCAGCGTACGCGCCATCGCCGCCCGCAAAAACCCGGACATCTGCCGCGCCGTTCCCTCAGCCACCTTGATGGCCACGTTGCCACAATATCCCTCGGTGACGACGACGTCGGCATCGCCCATGCCAATTCCGCCGCCTTCAACGAAACCAATGAACTTGAGCTGCGGTAAATCGGCGTTGCGCAACATCTCCGCCGCTTCGCGGATTTCCTCGCGGCCTTTCATTTCCTCGACGCCGATATTGAGCAGACCCACGGTCGGCCGTTCGATGCCAAGCAGCACGCTCGCCATGGCGCTGCCCATCACAGCCAGCGTCACCAGATGATGCGCATCGCCGCCGATGGTGGCGCCGACATCGAGAATCACGGAATCGCCGCGCTGGGTCGGCCACATGGCCGCGATGGCCGGACGGTCGATGCCGGGCAACATCCGCAGGTTGAAACGTGACATCGCCATCAACGCACCGGTATTGCCGGCGGACACGGCGACGTCGGCCTCGCCCTTCTTCACCGCGTCGATCGTCAGCCACATCGAGGAATTCTTGCGGCCGCGGCGCAAAGCCTGACTCGGCTTTTCATGCATGCTGACGGTGACGTCGGTATGGATGACCCGCGAGACCGCTTTCATGGCCGGGTGGGCCGCAAGCTGCGCTTCGATCTGAGGGCCGTCGCCATACAGCAGAAATTCGGTGTCGGGATGACGGGTCAGGGAAATCGCAGCCCCCGGAATGACCACCGATGCGCCGATGTCGCCGCCCATGGCGTCAAGCGCGATTCGAACCTTTTGCGGCATGAAAGTCCCGGTAGCCTTGATCTCTGCAGCATCGAAGCGCTCAGCTGCAAGCGACGGAAATCATCACCCCTGTGACGAACGGCGGGGCATGGCGCCTCATCCCCGACCCGGGCCGCGACAATAGCGCGTCCCGGTGTCGATACAACATCTTGACCCCGCCGAAATCCGCTGCTTTGCGCCGTGAGACAAGAATCGGAAATTGCAGGAAATTCCTTTATTTCCAGCGCATTGCGGCGGAGTTCTCACTAAAGTCTTACGCCGTATTTCGCGCTCAATCCCGCTTGCGCTTCTTGCCCTTCGAGGAATCGGGATCGTCCTTCAGCGCCTTCAGAGCAGCGAAGGGATGATCTCCTGGATCGTCCGCGATCGAGGGCAATTCGAGAACCGCATCGGGTTTCCGCGGATAGGGATCGAGCCCGAGAAACAGCGCATCGGTTGCCAGCCGTCCGAGGTCGATCATGCCATTAACGATGGGCTCCGGCGGATCGGGCGCGTCTTCACCGGCGTCATCTCCGTCGTCATCAACAGTCTCGGCGAGCGCAGGGACCTGGCTCTCCGGCACAAACAGCAGATCAATCTCTTCGATCACGTCGTTCTCGATCGGATCGAGAGACACCACGCAGACCTGTCCGACGCGGGCCGTCACCCTGCCCCGTACATGCACACTGTCGGCACGTCCGGGCGTCAGGTCGAACGATGCGCGAGCCGATTCAATCCCGCGCAGGTCCGCGATTTTGGCCAGCGCCGCCCGCACCGTCTCATCGGCCTCAATGTCGCGATGCAGGCCCGATTCCGGAATCTGCGCGACGACCACCGGAGCGCTCCATGGATTCGGAATCGCATGCGGCCGGTTTTTGGAGGTCATGTTGTTCTTTCAGGTCAGAGCAAGTGGCGCCGGAAAGCGTAGCGTGCCTGCGATGAGCGCCGCCTCATCGCTACCGGCGAGCGCGCCAATGGCATCCGAGGTATAAGCAGCGAGGCGGCGCGCGCTTTCAATGTTCTGGCCGCTATAGATATTCTTGTTGAGCGCCTGCGCCATGGGTTCTGACCCGAGCTCAATGGCCCGATCGTAAGCTGCCGAGCGCCCGTAAAACGCCTCTCCGAAGGCTTGCATCCGTTTGGGAACGGTCAGATCGCCGACGCCCATTTCGCGCAGATTTGCATCCATATCGCTGCAGAAATGGTCGAACAGGGCCTGCGACAACCCCTCGCCGTCCGCCGGTTTCAATCGCCGAAGCACCATCCACAAATGCAGCAACACCATATCAAAACGGCCATTAACCGTGTCCGGCACCCCTAAAGCTTGATAAAACAAGGGTTCTCGCGCTTGCGCCACGATCATGCCATAGATGGCTTCAATGGTGCCGCGCGACGGAGCACGGGGCTTTCTGAAGTAATTGAACGGCCAAAGCATGTGGGTTCCGCAAGGCAGCCCGCAGGGCTTACGATTGTTGCAATCGATGACCGTTGCCGGGTACGTCAACGGCTCGCACGATGCAAGAGGATGAGGTCAGCCTCGAGATGACAATTTCGCCCCTGAAAACAGTTCGTGGACATGCAACGCCGCGATGGCATCGCCTCCGTACGGCGCTCTCGGCGGCGCTGGTTTGCGCGGCCATCGGCGGCTGCACCGGCGAGCAATTCCAGAAGGGCTACATCCTGCCTCCGGGCGCGCTCGAGCAGATTCCGATCGGCGCCAGTCAGGATCAGGTGCTGATCGTGATGGGCACCCCCTCAACCGTGGCGACGCTGAACGGCGAGGTCTTCTACTACATTTCGCAGCGGGCGAGCCGCCCGGTCGCGTTCATGCCGCAACACGTCACCGACCAGCGCGTGATCGCCATTTATTTCGACAAGAACCGGCAGGTCGTGCGGTTGGCCAACTACGGCATGAAGGACGGCAAGATCTTCGACTTCATCAGCCGCACCACGCCGACGTCGGGCCAGGAGATCAGCTATCTGGCGCCGCTATTCAAGCTGCTCAGCATGAACTGACCGACCAGTCCCGCGGCTCGTACTTTCCGAATTCGCACTTTCCAAAAATGAAAAACCCCGCGGCTTACGCCGCGGGGTTTCTCGTTGACCGTTCTCTCGGCTTAGTGCGCGAGGATCGCCAGCAGCAGAAGTGCCACGATGTTCGTGATCTTGATCATCGGGTTCACGGCCGGACCAGCCGTGTCCTTGTAGGGGTCGCCGACGGTATCGCCGGTCACGGCCGCCTTGTGCGCGTCCGAGCCCTTGCCGCCATGATGACCGTCCTCGATGTACTTCTTGGCATTGTCCCATGCACCGCCACCCGAAGTCATCGAGATCGCGACGAACAGGCCGGTGACGATGACGCCGAGCAGCATCGCGCCGACAGCCGAGAACGCCGCCGACTTGCCGGCCGCGCCACCACCCGCAATGAAGTAGATCAGGAAGTAGACGACGATCGGCGACAGCACCGGCAGCAATGACGGAATGATCATTTCCTTGATCGCCGCCTTGGTCAGCAGGTCGACCGCCTTGCCATAATCAGGCTTGTCCGTGCCCTGCATGATGCCGGGCTTCTCGCGGAATTGACGACGCACCTCTTCGACGATCGCGCCGGCCGCACGGCCCACAGCGGTCATACCCATCGCGCCGAACAGATATGGCAGCAGGCCGCCGAACAGCAGACCGACCACGACGTAAGGGTTATTCAGCGAGAAGTCCGGGTTCACGCCCTGGAAGTAGCTGTGTTGCGCGGCATCTCCGATGAAGAACTTGAGGTCCTGATTGTAGGCCGCAAACAGCACCAGCGCGCCGAGACCGGCGGAGCCGATCGCGTAACCCTTGGTGACTGCCTTGGTGGTGTTGCCGACGGCGTCGAGCGCGTCGGTCGACTTGCGCACTTCCTTCGGCAGGCCGGCCATTTCGGCGATGCCACCGGCGTTGTCCGTCACCGGACCGAAAGCGTCGAGCGCCACGATCATGCCGGCCAGCGCCAGCATGGTGGTCGTGGCAATCGCAATGCCGAACAGACCGGCAAGGCTGTAGGTCACCAGAATGCCCGCGATGATGACGATCGCCGGCAAGGCAGTCGCTTCCATCGAGATCGCAAGACCCTGAATGACGTTGGTGCCGTGACCGGTCACCGAGGCCTGAGCGATC
>JBQCIZ010000236.1:0-6861 GCA_051953235.1 Nitrobacter sp.
CCCCCCCCGCGGGGCGCCCCCGCGGGACTGGGGGGGCTTGGGGGGGGGGGTGGGTTTTTTTTTTCAAAAAAACCACAACACAAAAGTGGCCCGGCGCCCCCGGCAGGGGGGCCACGACGTGAGGAAAGGAAGCCCTATGGAAACAAAAACGCTGCTCCGCACCTTCTGCGACTCCGTCGAACGCCGCGACGGCAAAACGTTCGCGCAGCTGTTCACCGAGGACGGCGTCTATCACGACGTGTTCTACGGCGCGTTCGAAGGCCGTGTGAAAATCGCCGAACTGATCGACGACTGGTTCTATCGCACGGCGGAGGAGTTTCGCTGGGTGATGCACGATCCCGTCAGCGACGGCAAAACGCTCTATGCGCGCTACACCTTCAGCTACAAGTCGAAGCTGCCCGAAGCGAACGGCGCGCGCGTCATGTTCGAGGGCGTGTCGATTATCACGCTGCGGGATGGTCTGATCGCGGAGTATCATGAAGTCGCCAACACGGCGCCGGCCTTCGTCGATCTGAACTTTGCGCCGGAGCGGATCACGAAGATCGTGGCGAAGCAGGGCGCGGCCCTGAAGGCGCGTCCCGAGATGCAGCGGCATCTGAAGACGTGATCGCGTGGTACCACTGACTGTCATTCCGGAAGCCGCGAAGCGGCTGTCCGGAATCCAGTAACACGAGGAGAATTTGTGGGTACTGGATTCCGGGTTCATCGCTACGCGATGCCCCGGAATGACGATAGATGGTTTGTACGCTGCAACTCTACGGCGGCGTCGGTTTTGCCATCGGCTTCTTCTGCGCCAGCGCTGCGACGGTGGATGTGCCGATCGGTCCCTGCTCGTCGTAGAGCCAACATTCGCCGATCGCGACGCCATCGGTGGCATGATGGTTCACCACGTCGAAGCCGATCCAGTTGGTGACGGGGAGGCGGTGCAGATACAGCGTGACGTCGCTGTTGATATAGCCGAGGCCCTGATCGCCGGCGTTGGCGAACGGGCTCGCGAAATCGCAGCCGACCGCGACGCGCGCAAATGGCGTCAGCGGATGTCCCTCGACCAGTTCGCGCACCTCGCTCATCCACAGCCGGCGCGGACCGAGCGAGCCCATCGCGCCCATGATCGGCCGCGTTGCCCACTTGCCATTCATGCCAAGGCGCGGGTCGGTTGGCTTTGGAATGTCGTCGGGCTTCGGCGCATCCCAGTTCGGCGGCGACCACACGTTGCCCGCGGCGTTTTCGGTCCGCCGCAGCAACTGGCATGAGGCGCGCGCCATGGCGACGCCGCCCGAGATGAAGTCGGCTTCCACCACTTTGATGCGCAGCCCGTCGCGGATCACGCGCGTGTTCACCTCGATCGGCGCCATGCCGGGCAGGCGAAACATGTCGACCGTCAGGCGCGCGGGGATGAAGTCGTCGCTGCCGTGACGCTGTTCGATCACGAAGCCGAGCAGGCCGATGATGACGCGGCCGTGCAGCGAGTTCGGGTCCCATGGCCCGCTGGCGATAGGTGTCGGGATGTAGGCGTCGCGATCGGTGGTGAAGAACGGCTGGTTGGTCATGAGGCCGACCATGCGGGAATCGGCATCAGGAAATCAAGGGTTGTCAGGGCCGTCATCCTGAGGTGCTCGCCGTTCTTCACGGCGAGCCTCGAAGGATGCGCCACATATGCTCGCGGCCATCCTTCGAGACGCGCGCAAGAGCGCGCTCCTCAGGATGACGGTTCTGTAATTTTGTCAACGTGCCGCCATTCCTCGCGCACGCTGGCGTCGCTCTCGGTGGCGGCTTTGTTCGCCGCCAGTGTCGCGAAGTCCTCCCGCGTCAAAAGTCGCGACAGCGCCCACACCGCCGCGCCGCGCACCAGCGGGCTGTCATCGCCGAGCAGCCGCTCGGCCTCGCGCGCGAGCGCCACATCGCCGGAGTTGCCGATCGCGATCAGCACATTGCGCAAAAAGCGCTCGCGATGGATGCGCTTGACCGGCGATTTCGCAAACAACGCACGAAACGCGGCGTCGTCGAGTCGCGCCAATTCGGCCAGTGACGGCGCCCGCAGCGCCTCGCGCGCGGCGAGTTTGATCTCGCGGCCTTCTTGCGCGAACTTGTTCCACGGGCACACTGCGAGGCAGTCGTCGCAGCCATAGATTCGGTTGCCGATGCTTTTGCGGAATTCGTGCGGGATCGGTCCCTTGTTCTCGATGGTGAGATAGGAGATGCAGCGCCGCGCATCGAGCTTGTAGGGCGCGGGAAACGCGGATGTGGGGCAGATGTCCTGGCAGGCCTGGCATGTGCCGCAGCGATCGGCTTCAGGTGCATCGTGCGGCAGGTCGAGCGTCGTGTAGATCGCGCCGAGAAACAGCCACGAGCCGAAGTCGCGCGACACCATGTTGGTGTGCTTGCCCTGCCAGCCGAGGCCGGCCGCGCTGGCGAGCGGTTTTTCCATCACCGCCGCGGTGTCGACGAATACTTTCACGTCATGGCCGGTCTCGGCGTGCAGCCACCGCGCCAGCGTCTTCAGCCGCTTCTTGATCAGGTCGTGATAGTCGTCGCCCTGCGCGTAGACCGAAATCGCCGCCCGGTCGCGTTGCGAGAGAATGTTCAGCGGATTGTCGTCGGGCCCGTAGTTGACGCCGAGCATGATGATGCTGCGCACGTCCGGCCACAGCACGCGCGGATCGGCGCGGCGCTCGGGATTTTGGGCGAGCCAATCCATGTCGCCGTGTCCGCCGGCATCGATAAAGGCATGGAAGTGTTTTGCAGCTTCGCCGATGGCGTTGGGCCCGGTGACGCCGACGGCATCGAAACCGAGCGCGCGGGCCTGCGCGATGAGAGCGGATTTTAAGTTCAAGGTCGTGCCGGACATCATGGCGACGTCATTGCGAGGAGCGGAGCGACGAAGCAATCCAGTATTTTCCTTGGGCGTCTGGATTTCTTCGCTCCGCTCGCAATGACGATGGGCTCGACCTCAGAAATCCAGGTCCACGTAGGTGCGCGAGGCCGGCACGCCCGCCAGCCATTCGCTGAGCAGCGGACGGAACGAGGGCCGCGATTTGATGCGCGCGTACCAGGCCTTTGCTGCGTCGTCCTCGATCCATGGCACGTCGCCCAGATAATCGATCGCCGACAGATGCGCCGCGGCGGCGATGTCGGCAAAGGTCAGCCGGTCGCCGGCGAGATAGTTCCGCGTCCGCGCCAGCCAGCCGATATAGGCGAGATGATAGCGCACATTGGCGGTAGCGGCGCGGATCACGTCCATCGCCGGCGGGCCACCGCCGTTGTCCTCGCTCATGAAGCGCTTGTAGATACGCTCGGTCACCAGCGGGCCCGAGGCCTCCTCGAAGAATTTTTCGTTGAACCACGCCATCAGGCGGCGCACCTCGATGCGCTCGGCGGCTGTGGCGGGCAGCAAGCGCCGCTCGCCGGCCCTTTCGCCATGGGCCTCGTCGAGATGCTCGGCGATAACGCCGGCGCCGGGAACCGGCGGCAGCCCCTCGGCGATCAGCACCGGTGTGGTGCCGGCCGGGTTCATCGCGAGATACGCCTCGCGCCGCTCCCAGACCCGCTCCTCCACCGGACGCACATCGAGGCCGTACTCGCCGAGGGCGAGACGGACGAAACGCGAGTGGGGGCAGAACGGATGGTGAAACAGCGTGAACATGAAGCCCTTAGATAGATTTGCGGTGCTTAAGAAAACGTCTCTAGTGCGTTAACGGCCCAGCCTGGCCGCGCGCCAACCTAACGAAGCCGGAGGTTCAGGCAACCGCCGATTCGGCGATTTTCGGCATTGCGGCCATGCTGCGAATAAGCGAGAAGAGCCGGCCTTTTGCTGTCGAACGCAATTCAGAACGGGCCCTCCCATGTTGTCCGATGCGATCAGAGCCGTCATTCTCGGGATCATCGAGGGTGTCACCGAATTTCTGCCAGTCTCGTCCACAGGCCATTTGCTGCTCGCGGAGCGCTTCTTCGATCTCGGCGCGGGCAGCTTCTGGAATACGTTCACGGTGCTGATCCAGCTCGGCGCGATTCTCGCAATTGTCGTGATCTATTTTGCGAAACTGTGGCGGATCGCGCTCGGGATGTTCTCGAACCCCGAGGACCGCCGTTTCGTCATCGGCGTGCTGGTGGCGTTCCTGCCCGCCGTGGTGGTCGGCCTGATCGCCGGAAAATACATCAAGGAGCTGTTGTTCAATCCGTGGGTTGTCTGCTTCTCGCTGATCGTCGGCGGCGCGGTGCTGATGTGGGTCGATCAGCTCGATCACAACCCGCGCGAACACGATGCCACCGCGTTTCCGCTGCTCATGTATTTCTGGATCGGCGTCGCGCAGTGCCTCGCGATGATTCCCGGCGTGTCGCGCTCAGGCGCCACCATCGTCTCGGCGATGCTGTTTGGCGCCGACAAGCGCGCGGCGGCGGAGTTCTCGTTCTTCCTCGCGATCCCGACCATGGTCGGCGCGTTCGCGTATGATTTCTACAAGAACCGCGCCGACATGACGACCGATCACCTCGGCATCATCGCGATCGGCTTCGTGGTGTCATTCATCACGGCGATCATCGTGGTGAAGGCGTTTTTGAACTACGTCACGCGCAACGGCTTTACGTTTTTCGCCTGGTGGCGGGTGATCGTCGGCACCCTCGGCCTGATCGCGCTGGCACTGGGTCGGTAGTTCTCCCGTCGTCCCTGCCGAGTGCGCAATTGCGCACGGGCGCAGGGACCCATAATCCCTGTCGTTGGTTATCGAAAAAAGTGCTGGCCCATCGCGAAAAGCGACTCCGCGCCGTATGGGTCCCCGCGTTCGCGGGGACGACGCTCGGAAAAATCTACGCCCCCTTGGGCGCGAACTGTCCGGTCTTGCGGAAGCGCCAGAGATATTGCGGCACCACGGCTTCCATCGAATCCGGCGTGATGCCCAATCCCTCGAGCGTCAGGCCGGCGGCCTTCGCGGCCTCCGACACCACGTTGTCGGTCTTCAGCAGCTCGACCTGATCCGGCGTCAGCTTCAGCGCGCCCGGCGCGAACTGCAGGAACATCGACTGGAAGCTCGCCAGCCCGAACGGCAGCGACACCAGCGGCCGCGCGCGTTCGGTGACGCGCAGGATGATCTGCATGATCTCGCGCATCGACAGCACCTCGGGGCCGCCGAGTTCATACACCGCGCCGGCCTTGGTCGTGCCGTCGACCGCATCCGCGACGGCGGTGGCGACATCGCCGACATAGGCCGGCTGCAGTTTGGTCTCGCCGCCGCCGATCAGCGGCAGCACCGGCGACATCCGCGCCAGCGCGGCGAAGCGGTTGGTGAATTCATCCTCGGGGCCGAACATCACCGATGGCCGCAGCACGGTGGCTGACGGCACCGCGGCGAACACGGCCGACTCGCCGGCTGCCTTGGCGCGTGCATAGCCCGAGGGGGATTGATCGTCGGCCCCGATCGCCGAGACATGCACCAGCTGGGCGCCGATGGCGGCCGCCGCCTTGGCGACGGTTTCGGCGCCCTTCGCAATCACGGCGTCAAACGTCTGCGGGCCGCTCTGCCTCAGGATGCCGACCAGGTTGATCGCCACGTGGGAGTCGCGCATGGCGGCCGCAACCGACGCCGGATGGCGCAGGTTGGCCTGCACGGTGTGGATCTGCCCGACCCGGCCGAGCGGCTGCAGGTACCCGGCCAGTTCCGGCCGCCTGACCCCGACCCGGATGCGGTAATCCCGCTTGGCAAGTGCCCGGACCACATGCCGGCCCAGAAAGCCAGAACCTCCGAAAACCGTGACGAGGGTGTCCGTATTCGATGGCATGGGTCTGATCCTCAAGGGCGATGAAATCGGTCAAATGCAGGGATAGGCCGCCGTTCCGCGCCACGTCAACTGGGCCGCGCGGGATCGATTATCAGGGTGATGGTCCCGGCATTTGACAAGCGCGCGGCCGGTCCGTACTAACCCGCCCGGGCCCAGGTGGCGGAATTGGTAGACGCGCTGGTTTCAGGTACCAGTGGGTAACACCGTGAAGGTTCGAGTCCTTTCCTGGGCACCACTCTCTTTTTGATCCGCCTTCCCCTTGAGACGATGAATTTTGCGCGCACCCGGCCAGCCAGGGCCGGGCCGCTCGTCATTCGGCAGATCACCCCGCTTTTTCCGGCCGCCGCACAAACAGTCCTTAAGTTTCGCCGCGATAAAATTGCCCTGCGCGCCGGCCCTGATCGGCTGTTTCCGTGCGGGGAGACCGCCTTTGACCAACGCCGATATCGGAACAGTCCGGCCGATCCCGCAGCCGCCGCGGCTCCTGCTGATCGCAGCCCTGTTGATGTCGCTTTACCAGTGGCTGGTGCTGGTCACGACGATTCCCTATCCGGGCAAGATCGGCCTCGACTACAACACGCTCGGCACCGACTGGATGGTGTTCTACGGCGCCATTCGCTCGGTGCTCGACGGTCATTCGGCGCTGATCTACGACGGCACGCGGTTCACCGATTTCCTCAACGCCACGTTCGCGGGCTTGTTGTCGCGGCCGCTCGAATTCCGGCCCTGGACCTATCCGCCGGATTTTCTGGTGGCCCTGCTGCCATTCGCGCCGCTCGGCTTTATTCGCTCCTACATCGCGTTCCAAATCGTGACGGGCGGGCTTCTCGTTGTGGCGCTGCGTGCATTTCCGTTTGTGAGAGCGGCCGGCGGCATGGCGATCGCCATGGTGCTGCTTTACCCGGCCGCGACGATCAACGTCATGTCGGGTCAATGCACGTTTCTGGTCGCCGCGCTGATCGTCGGCGGTTTCGCGCTCCTGACGTCGCGGCCTGTGTGGGCCGGACTCCTGCTGGGACTGCTGACGTTCAAGCCCCAGTTCTGTCTCCTGGTCCCCTTCGCATTGATCGCCGCCGGGTCCTGGCGCGC
>JBQCIZ010000237.1:0-4603 GCA_051953235.1 Nitrobacter sp.
ATGGCCGAAGAGATGCGCCGCGACGGCGACGTTTTCCTGATGGGCGAGGAAGTCGCCGAGTATCAGGGCGCCTACAAGGTCTCGCAGGGACTTCTGGAGGAGTTCGGCGCGCGCCGCGTGATCGACACTCCGATCACGGAACACGGCTTCGCCGGCGTCGGTGTCGGCGCGGCGATGGCGGGCCTGAAGCCGATCGTCGAGTTCATGACGTTCAACTTCGCCATGCAGGCGATCGACCAGATCATCAACTCCGCTGCCAAGACGCTCTATATGTCCGGCGGGCAGATGGGATGCTCCATTGTGTTTCGAGGCCCGAATGGTGCGGCGGCACGCGTCGCTGCCCAGCACAGCCAGGATTATTCGGCATGGTATTCGCAGATCCCAGGTCTCAAGGTGATCGCCCCGTATTCCGCTGCCGATTACAAGGGGCTGCTCAAGGCTGCGATCCGCGATCCCAATCCGGTGATCTTCCTCGAGAACGAAATCCTTTATGGTCACACCGGCCCGGTGCCGAAACTCGCTGACTACGTGCTGCCGATCGGCAAGGCGCGGATCGCGCGGGCGGGCCAGCATGTCACGCTGATTGCGTGGTCGAACGGCATGACCTACGCGCTGAAGGCGGCCGAAGAACTCGCGAAGGACGGCATTGAAGCCGAAGTCGTCGATCTGCGGACGCTGCGCCCGATGGATACCGAGAGCATCGTGGCGTCGGTGCAGAAGACCGGACGCGCAGTCGTGGTCGAGGAGGGCTGGCAGCAGTCCGGTGTCGGCGCCGAGGTCGCGGCGCGGCTGATGGAGCATGCGTTCGACTATCTCGATGCGCCGGTTGCGCGTGTTTCCGGCAAGGACGTGCCGATGCCGTACGCGGCCAATCTCGAAAAACTCGCGCTGCCGTCGGTCGCCGAGGTCGTCGAGGCGGCCAAGGCCGTCTGTTATCGCTGATAGCGCGAGGCTTAGCTCATGCCAATCAACATCCTGATGCCCGCGCTGTCGCCGACGATGGAGAAGGGCAACCTCGCCAAGTGGCTCAAGAAAGAGGGCGACAAGGTCAAGTCGGGCGACGTGATCGCCGAGATCGAGACCGACAAGGCCACCATGGAAGTCGAGGCGGTCGATGAAGGCACCCTCGCCAAGATCCTGGTGCCCGAAGGCACCGCGGACGTGCCCGTCAACGATGTGATCGCAGTGCTGGCCGGCGACGGCGAGGATGTGAAGGCGGCGGGAGCGGGCGCTGCCAGCGCGCCACCGAAAGCGGAAGCCAAAGCCGAGCCAAAATCTGAAACGAAAGCGGAGAGCAAGCCGGAAGCGCCCAAGAAGCCGGAGCCCGTGCAACCATCCACTCCGGCTTCAAAGCCAACAGCTTCGGCATCAGCACCACACGCTCGTGGAGACGAAGATCCATTCCCCCGGCAGCAGCAAGCGTCGGGCAACAACCGCATCTTCTCCTCGCCGCTCGCCCGGCGGCTGGCGAAGGAAGCCGGGATCGAATTGGCGCGCATCAATGGCTCGGGGCCGCACGGCCGGGTGGTCGCGCGCGATGTGGCCGAAGCAAAATCTGGCAAGGGTTTGAAGGCGCCCGCGGCGGCTGTTGCCGGTGCAACTGGCGGGGCTGTCGGTGCGCCCGCGATGTCCGATCAGCAGATCCTCGCGCTGTACGAGGAGGGCGGCTACGAGAGCATTCCGCACGACTCGATGCGCCGGACCATCGCGCAGCGTCTGACCGCCGCGACGAATTCGATGCCGACGTTCTACCTCACGGTGGATTGCGATCTCAGCAAGCTGAATGTGGCGCGGGAAGAGATCAACGCTGCCGCCGGCAAGAACAAGGACGGCAAGCCGCTCTACAAGCTGTCCGTCAACGATTTTGCCATCAAGGCGATGGCGCTCGCGCTGCAGAAGATTCCGGAAGCGAACGTGTCGTGGACGGAAGCCGCGATGTTGCGCCACAAGCATTCCGACATCGGCGTCGCGGTGGCGCTGCCGTTCGGTCTGATCACGCCGATCATTCGTCAGGCCGAGCTCAAGTCGCTGTCGACAATCTCCAACGAGATGAAGGACCTTGCCGCGCGCGCCAAGGCCAAGAAGCTCAAGCCGCAGGAATATCAGGGCGGCACCTCGTCGGTGTCGAACCTCGGCATGTACGGCATCAAGGATTTCACGGCCGTGATCAACCCGCCGCAGTCCTCGATCCTGGCCGTCGGCACGGGCGAGGATCGTGCCGTCGTGCGCAACGGGCAGATCGTGGTGGCGCCGATGATGAGCGTGACGCTGTCCTGCGATCACCGCGCTATCGACGGCGCGCTCGGCGCCGAGTTGATCACGGCCTTCAAAAAGCTGATCGAAAATCCTGTCATGATGGTGGTGTGATCGGGAACGCCAGTTGTTTCTTTCCCTCTCCCCTCGTGGGAGAGGGTGGCGAGCGAAGCGAGCCGGGTGAGGGGGATGCGGCAACGTGTGAACGAACCGAAGCGGGTTTTTGCGAAACGGCTTCGCGCAGAGGCGACGGACGCTGAAATCGTGTTGTGGTGGCTGCTTCGTTCGCGGCGATTGGCGAATATGAAATTCCGCCGTCAGGTTCCGATTGGCGATTGGATCGTGGATTTCGTTTCGTTTCAGCATCTCCTCGTCATTGAAGCCGATGGCAGCCAGCATACCGATAGCATTCGGGATCGGCGACGTGATCTGGATCTGGCGTCTCGCGGCTTTCGCGTTCTGAGGTTCTGGAATAATGACGTTTTGAGGCATCCTGTCTCGGTCGCCGATGCAGTCTTTGCCGCGCTTCAGAACTTCCCCTCACCCGGTGGCCTTCGGCCACCACCCTCTCCCACAGGGGGAGAGGGAAGCAAGAAAAGCGCGTAGTCATGCCTGATACCTCCTTCGACGTCGTCGTGATTGGCTCCGGACCGGGCGGCTACGTCACTGCGATCCGCGCCGCGCAACTCGGCTTCAAGACCGCGATCGTCGAGAAGGCGTATCTCGGCGGCATCTGCAACAACTGGGGCTGCATCCCGACCAAGGCGCTCTTACGCTCGGCGGAAATCTACCACTACATGCAGCATGCCAAGGATTACGGCCTGTCGGCGGAAAATGTCTCGTTCGATCCGAAGGCGGTGATCGCACGCTCGCGCGGCGTGGTGAAACGCCTCAACGGCGGCGTCGAGTTCCTGATGAAGAAGAACAAGATTTCGATCATCTGGGGCGAGGCGATGCTGCAAGAGGCTGGTAGTGGCGGCGGCAAGTTCACCGTCAAGGCGTCGCAGGCCGAAGCGCCGAAGGGATCGCTCGGGCCGGGCAGCTATCAGGCCAAGCACATCATCGTTGCGACGGGCGCGCGCCCGCGCGTGTTGCCAGGACTCGAGGGCGACAAGAAACTGGTCTGGACCTACTTCGAGGCGATGAACCCGGACAAGATGCCGAAGTCGCTGCTGGTGGTCGGCTCCGGCGCCATCGGCATCGAGTTCGCGTCGTTCTATCGTACGATGGGCGCTGAGGTGACCGTCGTCGAAGTGCTGCCGCAGATTCTCCCGGTCGAGGATGCCGAGATTGCCGCGTTCGCGCGAAAACAGTTCGAGAAGCAGGGCATCAAGATCATGTCCGGCGCCAAGGTGACGAAACTCGACAAGAAGGCCGACAGCGTGACCGCGACCATCGACGATGGCAAGGGCGGTACGCAGTCATTGACGGTGGATCGCGTGATCTCGGCCGTCGGCGTGGTCGGCAACATCGAGGGGTTTGGCCTCGAAAAGCTCGGCGTCAAGACCGAGCGCGGCTGTATCGTGATCGACGGATACGGCAGGACCAACGTGCCCGGCATCTACGCCATCGGCGACGTCGCAGGGCCGCCGATGCTAGCGCACAAGGCCGAGCATGAGGGCGTCATCTGCGTCGAGGCGATCAAGGGGATGCATCCGCATCCCATGGACAAGCTCCTGATTCCCGGCTGCACCTACTGCCATCCGCAGGTGGCCTCCGTCGGCCTCACCGAGGCAAGGGCGAAAGAGGCGGGCAAGGACATCCGCGTCGGCCGCTTCCCGTTCGTCGGCAACGGCAAGGCGATCGCGCAGGGCGAAGACCAGGGCATGGTCAAGGTGATCTTCGACAAGAAGACGGGTCAACTGCTCGGTGCGCATATGGTCGGCGCCGAGGTGACCGAACTGATCCAGGGTTTCGTGGTTGCGATGAACCTCGAGACCACGGAAGAAGAACTGTTCCATACCATCTTCCCGCATCCGACGATTTCGGAAACGATGAAGGAAGCGGTGCTCGACGCCTACGGGCGCGTTCTCAACATGTAAGAAGAAAAGGCGACGCTCGTGAAGGACGACGACAATTTGGCCACCGAACGCCCGACATTCGTGACCCATCTCGAATGCGCGATGAAAGGCGACCGCTACGAAGCGGACCAGATCCATGGTCTGTCGAAGGCCGGCAAGCCGCTGCTGGTACGCTACGATTTGGCCGGCGTGAAGAAGGCGCTGACCAAGGACGCGCTGGCACAGCGGCCCGCAGATCTTTGGCGCTACCGCGAATTGCTGCCGGTGCGGAAGGTCAGCGACATCGTCAGTCTCGGCGAGGTGATGACGCCGCTGATCCGGTTGCCGCG
>JBQCIZ010000238.1:0-2314 GCA_051953235.1 Nitrobacter sp.
GCGCCGATGATATAGGCGCGCTGCGCCGACCTCACCACCGCGTTCGCGATCTTCGGATCGGCGACCAGAACGTCCTTGACGTCGCGGGGCAAGTCGACCACGACGGATTTGCCGATGCCGAGCGACAGGAACTGCGCGTTCATCTTCGCGCCTGAAGTTTCCGCAGGTACGCGGTATTCGGTTGCGAAGGCCGCCGGCGTCAGGACGGGGCTCACGGTGAACGCAGCGATTGCCGCGAAAGAAAGCGACCGCGCCACAAGGGCCTGCAGAGATGTCGAATGTGTCGTGCGCTTCATCGCGGGGTCCTTAAACTTACCTCTGCACGGTCGTCGGTGTCGAAACGCCGTAGCGGACGACGTTGACGCTGTCGCGCTTTTGATCGTCGTTGCTGGTTTCGGGAGCGTTGGCGTCGGCGAGACTGCGCAGCGCCAGCGATAGCGTTCCGCTCTGACGCGACTGTGCCAGCATCTCCGCCTGCTCCGGCTTCAGTTCAAGCGTCGCGGTTTTGCCGACGACGACCTTCTGCCCGTTCTTTTCCTCGATGGTCTGATCGATCGCGAGAACGCGCACGTTGTTGAGGATGATTTCCGATTTGACGGTGTCCGCGGCATTCGGACGATCTGCGTTCTTCTCGCGCTTGGACAGGATCACGTCGACGCGGTCATTTGGCAGAATGAAGCCGCCGGCGCCGGTCTCCGGCGAAATCTCGGTGGAAATCGCGCGCATTCCGGTCGGCAAGATCGCCGCCATGAAGCCCGATCCGTTTGCCCGAACCAGCTTCGGCTCGCGAATGGGCTCTCCGGCGATGAAAGGCGAGCGGGCAATGGAGCCCGTCAGTTGCGTGGTGGCATCCGGACGCTGGTCGCGGCGACTGAAACTGCTGCTCGCGGTATCCGCCGGCCATGATTGCCACGCGACGTCGTTCGGGGTTACCGCCTGTCCAAGCTGGATGTCGGACTTCGCGACGAGGACGTCCACCGTATGGAGCTGCGCGGTCTGAGCCGGCTCTGGCTTCTTGTCGGATCCGCTCGCGAGATAGGCGGCAATGCCGCCGGCACCGACAGCGATGGTCAGGACGACAATGCGTGCGGTATTCATACGCTTCACTTTCCACATTACGCCGCGGCGCTTCCGCCGCTGTAACGGGAGTTGAACAGTTATTCGTCAAAGCATGGTTAATGAGGCGTATCTAAATCGCGTTAATGAGAAGTTTCCGGCCCGCGATCAGTGCATCGCAAAGTGAGTCAGGTCGACGGCCTTGACCCAATCGGTCTCGGGATAGATCAGCAGTGCACCTAACGCGAGGGCGATGCCGTAGGGGATGCCGCTTTCCTTGCTGTGCAGGCGCATCAGCCATGACTGGCCGTGCAGTGCGGCCGGAAGCGGCCATTGCCGGAATTGCAGCAGCAGCAGCGTCAGGGCGCCGCCGAACAGCGAGACATAGACCAGGTACTCCAGCAAATTCCCGAAACCGAACCAGAGCGCGGCCGCGGCTGCCACCTTTGCATCGCCGCCGCCAATCCAACCCATCGCGAAACACAGGAAGGCCACGGCGAGAACGGCCAGCCCGGCTCCGGCATGGCTCAGCATCTCGTGCAGGCTCATGCCGCTCAGCAACGCAAGGACGACGAATCCGGCACCCAGCAGCAGCGAGATGCGGTTGGAAATGGTCATGGTGACGAGATCGCTCGCCGCGGCAAACGCCATCAGGGCGGGGAATAACAGTAATCGGGCGATATCGAGAATCATGAATTCACGGAGCCTGCACGGCGGCCGCGCGACCGGGCCGGGCCGAGTCTAACCGAGTACAGATAAACAATCGGGAAACGAGGCCGGATTACCACATCCCGGCAATTTGCCTGGCGAGCGTCAGCAGCGCGAGAACGAGTGCGGCGCACACGATGGCGGCAGGATGGGAGGCCGGTGGCGCGGTTCGCGGCGCCCCAGCGGCGAGATGGCGGGATTCTCTGTTCATGAGCCGGGTTGCTGTATCAACAGGCGCTCCTTCCGGCACTGACCTGCTGTGGCGTCAAGAAACCAGCCGCCAAAGGAAAAGGGCCCCGGTAACCCGAGGCCCCATCCGGATCAGGCGCGCGGCTCTTACTTGAGCGAGCTGCTGATGGCGTTGAACTTGCCGCTCAGAGCGCCGCCGAGACCGTTCACGGCTGCGATAATCGCGAGCGAAATGCCGGCTGCGATCAGGCCGTATTCGATCGCGGTGGCGCCGGACTCATCCTTCAGGAAACGCGCAACAAGGTTCTTCATAATAAACTCCATGTGTTCACGTGGCTGTCGAATTACACCTGGTCCCAAC
>JBQCIZ010000239.1:0-3271 GCA_051953235.1 Nitrobacter sp.
CCTCGGGCGGGCGTTCTCCGATCGCAAGCTGTGGCGGCCCGCGCTCGATACGCTTCGCTTGTCGCTCGATCTGCGCGAAGTGGCCGATGTCCGTGCGCAATACGAAAAGATGCGCGACGATCACGGCTTCCGGCTGCTCGACTACACCGTCGACTCGGATTCGGCGTCGCCGCGCGCCTGCTTCCAATTCTCCGAAGAGCTTGCAAAGCGGACCGACTTTTCCCCGTTCGTGGCGCTCGCCGGCACCGATCGGCCCGCGCTGTCGTCGGAGGATAAGCAGCTTTGCGTCGAAGGCCTCAAGCACGGCGAACGCTATAACATCAACCTGCGGGCCGGCTTGCCGTCCACCGTCAAGGAAAGCCTGCCGAAGTCGGCCGAGTTCAATATCTACGTGCGGGATCGCAAACCGTTCGTTCGATTCACCGGTCGCGCCTACGTGCTGCCGCGCACCGGCCAGCGCGGCATTCCGCTGGTCAGCGTGAATACGAGTGCGGTGACGGTCAAAGTGTTCCGGATCGGCGACCGCAACCTGATTAACACAGTGATCGACAGCGATTTCCAGAAGACGCTCAGCGGCTATCAGTTGTCCGATCTCGGCAACGAGCGCGGGGTCAAGGTCTGGTCGGGCGAGATCACAACGGCTTCGACGTTGAATGCCGATGTGACGACCGCATTCCCGGTCGATGAGGCGCTCGGGAATCTGCAGCCCGGCGTCTACGTCATGACGGCCGCGCCCAAGGGACCGGCGTCCGCAAATGACGAGGAGTCGTCCGGCTCACTTGCGACCCAGTGGTTCATCGTTTCCGACCTTGGTTTGACCGCCTATTCCGGCAATGACGGCATCCACGTTTTCGTCAATTCGCTGGCGACCACCGATGCGGTCGGCAAGGCGGAAGTCCGCCTGATCGCGCGCAACAACGAAATCCTCGCCACCAAAAAGACCGACGAATCCGGCCACGTCCTGTTCGAGGCAGGGCTGGCGCGCGGCGAGGGGGGTCTGTCGCCGGCCTTGCTGACGGTCAGCACCGACAAGGCCGACTATGCCTTCCTCAGTCTGAAGACGAGCGCATTCGATCTGACGGACCGCGGCGTCTCGGGGCGTGCCGTGCCAGCGGGGGCCGATGCCTTCGTTTACGCCGAGCGTGGCGTCTACCGCTCCGGGGAGACGGTGTATCTGACGGCGCTGCTGCGCGACGGGCAGGGCAATGCCGTGACCGGCGGACCGCTGACGCTGGTGGTCGAGCGTCCTGATGGCGTCGAATTCCGCCGCGCCGTACTGGCCGATCAGGGGGCTGGCGGGCGCAGTCTGAGTCTCCCGCTCAACTCCGCGGTGCCGACCGGGACCTGGCGCGTCCGCGCCTTTACCGATCCCAAGGGATCATCGGTCGGCGAAACCACCTTCATGGTCGAAGATTACGTGCCAGACCGGATCGAATTCGACTTGAGCAGCAAGGCGAAACTGATCACTGCTGAAGCTCCGGTAGAACTTAAGGTCGACGGCCATTTCCTTTATGGCGCGCCGGCCTCCGGCCTGCAGCTTGAGGGCGATATGCTGGTGGCTCCAGCCGCCAGCCGTCCCGGTTACGCCGGCTACCAGTTCGGCGTCGCTGACGAGCAGACCGAGAGCAACGAGCGAACGCCGATTGAGAATCTGCCGGAAGCCGATGCCAACGGAGTCGCGACCTTCCCGGTCAGTCTTGCCAAGCCGCCATCATCGACCCGGCCGCAGGAAGCACAGATCTTCATCCGCATGGCCGAGGCCGGCGGGCGCGCCGTGGAGCGAAAACTGGTGCTGCCGGTAGCACCGGCCGCTGCCATGATCGGGGTGAAGCCGTTGTTCAGCGACAAGAGCGTCGCGGAGGGGGACAAGGCGAAGTTCGACGTGGCCTTTGTCGCACCGGACGGGACCTCGCTCGCCCGCGACGGCCTGCGTTACGAGTTGCTGAAGCTCGAGAGCCGTTATCAGTGGTACCGTCAGAATTCGTTCTGGGAATACGAGCCGGTGAAATCGACCAAACGAGTCGCTGACGGCGATCTCGTGGTTGCCATCGACAAGCCCGCCCGGCTTGAGTTCTCGCCGCAGCCCGGGCGCTATCGCCTCGATGTCAAATCGTCCGATCCCAATGGTCCCCTGACCTCGGTTCAGTTCGACGTCGGCTGGTATTCCGACGGCAGCGCCGATACGCCCGATCTGCTGGAAACCTCGATCGACAAGCCCGATTACCAGTCGGGCGACACCATGACCGTGTCCGTCAACGCGCGGACCGCGGGCAAGTTGACCATCAACGTGCTCGGCGACCGCCTGCTGACCACCCAGACCACGGACGTCAAGGAAGGGACGTCGCAGGTCAAAATCCCGATCGGAAAGGATTGGGGGACCGGTGCTTACGTCGTGGCGACGCTGCGGCGGCCGCTTGACGTCGCCGCCCAGCGCATGCCCGGCCGGGCAATCGGAGTGAAGTGGTTCGGCATCGACAAGACGGCCCGTACGCTGTCGGTCAGCCTGTCGCCTCCGGCACTGGTGCGGCCCTCGACGACGCTGAAGCTGCCTGTGAAGATCGGTGGTCTAAGTCCCGGTGAAGATGCCAAGATCGTGGTTGCCGCCGTGGACGTCGGCATCCTCAACCTCACGAATTACAAGCCGCCGGCACCCGACGACTATTATCTCGGCCAGCGCCGCATGACGTCCGAGATCCGCGATCTCTACGGCCAACTGATCGACGGCATGCAGGGAACGCGCGGCCAGCTCAAGACCGGCGGCGATGCGGCGGGCGCGGAATTGCAGGGCAGCCCGCCGACGCAGAAGCCGCTGGCGCTCTATTCCGGTATCGTCACGGTTGCCGCTGACGGTACCGCCGAGATCAGTTTCGATATTCCGGAATTCGCCGGTACGGCGCGAGTTATGGCGGTCGCCTGGAGTGCGACCAAGCTCGGCCGGGCGACGGTCGATGTCACCGTGCGCGATCCGGTCGTGCTGACGGCGACCCTGCCGCGCTTCCTGCTGACTGGCGATCAAGGGACGATGAGTTTCGACCTCGACAACGTCGAGGGCGCGCCGGGCGATTACACCATCAACGTGAAAACCTCGGGCCCTGTGAAGGTCACCGGCAATCCCGCGACCACGGTCACGCTCGCCGCGAAACAGCGCAGTTCGATCGCGCTGGCGCTGAACGCCAGCGGTGGGGCCGGCACCGCGCAGCTCGATGTCGATATCAAGGGGCCGAACGGGCTCACGCTGGCGCGGCATTACGATCTCAACGTCAAGCCTGCG
>JBQCIZ010000240.1:0-8295 GCA_051953235.1 Nitrobacter sp.
GACCACGGCCTGCACGCGCGATCCGCGCATGCCGACGCAGGCGCCGACCGGATCGACCGACGAATCCCGCGAGATCACGCCGATCTTGGCGCGCGAGCCGGGATCGCGGGCGACAGCCTTGATCTCGACGATGCCGTCATAGATTTCCGGCACTTCCTGCGCGAACAGCTTCGCCATGAACTGCGGATGGGTACGCGACAGGAAAATCTGCGGGCCGCGGGTCTCGCGGCGCACGTCGAAGATATAGGCGCGGACGCGGTCGCCGTTGCGGAATACCTCGCGCGGCAGCATCTCGTCGCGGCGCACGATTGCTTCGCCACGGCCGAGGTCGACGATCACGCTGCCGTATTCGACGCGCTTGACGACGCCGTTGACGATGTCGCCGATGCGATCCTTGAACTCCTGATATTGCCGGTCGCGCTCGGCCTCGCGGACCTTCTGCACGATCACCTGCTTGGCGGACTGCGCAGCGATGCGGCCGTATTCCAGCGGCGGCAGCGTATCGGCGATGGTATCGCCGATCTGCGCGCCCGGATTGGCGCGCTGCGCGCTCTTCAGCGAGATCTGGTTCGATGCGTTCTCGACCTGCTCCACCACCAGCATGTGACGGGTGAGCTGGAGTTGCCCGGTCTTCGGGTGGATTTCGGCATGCACGTCGGTTTCGCTGCCGTAGCGGGCCCGTGCCGCCTTTGCGATGGCGTCCTCCATCGCGGCGATGACTATGCCGCGATCGATGGATTTTTCGCGCGCGACCGCGTCCGCGATCTGCAGCAGTTCGAGTTTGTTGGCGCTGACAGCGGCCATGGCTCAGTCTCCTTCGGTGGGATCGATCTCGCCGCGCCGCAGCCGTTCTGCGTCAAGGCGATGTTGCTTGGTGTTCTTCGGCGGCGCCTTCTTGTGCGCCTTCGCATTGTCTTTCGGTTTCGGTGCGTTGCTCTTCGCCGGATCGCTCTTTCTGGCGTGCGGCGGAGGCGGCGGCAGAATGCCGAGATTTTGCTTCATCTCGCGTTCCGCGGCCTTTCCACGGCGCATCGATTCCGCGATCAATTCGTCGGTCAGCACCAGCCGCGCGTCGGCGATATCTTCCATCGGCAACATGACATCGGCATCTTCGTCCTTCCGCGTGTCATCCCGATGGAGATGGACAGCGGCGCCGTCGATCTCGCCGATCGTGCCGCGGAACCGCTTGCGGCCCTGATGGGGGACCGCCATCTCGATCTTCACGAGATGACCGGCATAACGTCCGAAATCGGACCGGCGCACCAGCGGGCGGTCGATGCCGGGAGACGAAACTTCCAGCCGGTAGGCGCGATCGATCGGATCGGCGACATCCAGCACCGGCGACAGCGCTTTCGAGATCGCCTCGCAATCCTCGATCTGCATCGATCCGTCCGGCCGCTCGGCCATGATCTGGACGGTGCAGCCGGCTTCCCCGGATATCTTGATCCGGACCAGACGGTATCCCATTCCTTGCAGAACGGGAGCGACGACCGACGACACCCGCGCAGCCGCGCCCGGCTCGACCACCAGGCGCGGCTCGTCGAGCAGCTCGTGGTCCGGGATTTGGGCAGCAGGATCGGTCATATCCAAGGTCAAGGTCGGTCTGACGGTCACAGGGTTATGCCGGAACCCATCTCAGTCTTGGCCCGGCGGGTGCTACCTGAAAGGAGCCCAAATCCGCTGCTGCGGACGAGGTCCGTTCAGGTAATAAAAAAGAGCGGGTCCCGAGGGGCCCACTCTCAATACGCGATCGTATGAGAAACCATAAGTTGCGGCGGATATAGCCGTTTTCGCGTCTCACGGCAAGGGCCGGGATCGCGTGGAACAGGGATTTCATCGCCTATCGGCGACTAACGCTTCCTTCACCTAGGTAAATTAAGTTGCGGCAAAGTTTCGCCTTTCCGTGTTCCGTGCGTGTGTGTGTTGGATGCCGGCTGCCTATTCGCTGATCCCCGGACTCGATGACATCGTTGAACACGGCGATCCGCAGCGCCGTGCGAAGGCGATCCAGCAGATCTCGGAACTGTTTGTGCAGGGCGCCGGTCATTTTCGGCCCGAGCACGTCAATCTGTTCGATGGCATCCTGACTGGACTGGTTCCGGAAACCACGATCGGCGCGCGCGCCGAACTTGCCGAGCGGCTGGCTGCCATCCCCAATGCGCCGCCGACGCTGGTCAATCAACTGGTACGCGCAGACGAGATCGTGGTCGCGGGGCCGCTGCTGCGTCTGTCGCCGCAGATCGACGAGCCGACGCTGCTCGACATCGCGCGCGGAAAGGGTCAGGAGCACCTGCTGGCGATTTCCGGCCGAGCGAGTCTGTCGGCGGATCTCACCGATGTCATCGTTCGCCGTGGCGACCGCGAGGTGGTGCGAAGCGTTGCAGGAAACGCCGGCGCGCGCTTTTCCCCGGCGGGATACACCGGTCTGGTCAAGCGTTCGGGCGACGACGGGATTCTTGCGCTCACCCTGGGGCAGCGGAACGACCTCTCACCGGCGCTGCTGGAACAATTGCTCGCCGGTTCTGTCGACGTCGTGCGGCGCCGTTTGTTCGAGGCGGCCAGTCCGGCGCGGAAAGCGGCGATCAACCAGACGATGCTCCAGATCACCGGCGGCGCGAAGCGTGCGACGCTGGCCCGCGACTTCTCTGTGGCGCAGCGTGCGGTTATTTCGCGCCATCAGGCCGAGGGTCTGCACGAGGCGACGTTGCTGGATATCGCCAAGGCGCACAACTACGAGGAATCGATCGCCATGCTTTCGGCGATGTCGGGTGTTCGTCTCTCAACGATCGAAACGCTTATGACCGGCGAGCGCCACGATCCGATCCTGATCATGGGCAAGTCGCTCGGTCTGGAATGGGCGACCGTGCGCGCCCTGATCCTGCTGCGGCTGGGACCGAACCGCATTCCGTCGGCGACCGATATCGAGATGGCGCGGGTCAATTTCGAACGGCTGGTGCCTGCGACCGCCCAGCGCGTGATGAATTTCTGGAAAGCGCGCTAGTGTGGTGGTTCAGAAGTTCGCTTCATTTTTGCTGCGAGCCCTTCAAGCGAACTTCTGAACCTAAACCACACTAGAATCCAAATTTTTCTAGTGTCCTTTCGAATCCGAAGTGCGCTAAGGCCGCGCGACCTAGTGCGGCGAACTTCGGATTCGGGACACTAGCGGGCCTGATCCCGGCCGCTATCGGCGAAAAAGTCCTTCTCGCTGCGTCATTTCCGTAGCTGACACGCCGTCACGATCCCGTCTAAGCTGGCCGTCAAGCGCGAGACAGCGCAACGGGAGATGGATATGCTGAGCGAGGCCGACATTCAGGCTCATGCCGATCGCATTCGCGATGATGGCTTCACGGTGATCGAACGCGCCGCCGATCCGGTGCTGGTCGACGGCCTGAAAAACGCGCTGCTGCGGATCGAGCGCGAGCACAATCTCGGTCCCGCCAAGACCTCGTTCGAAGGCTTCAAGACCGTTCGCATCAACAATCTCCTGACCTACGACGACATCTTCTGGGAGGTGCCGCTGCACGACAACGTGCTGCCGGTGGTGGAGCGGGTACTCGACAGGGAGTGTCTGCTGTCGTCGTTCTGCTCGCTGGTGCTGGGGCCGGGACAGGAGGCGCAGCCGATCCACGAGGACACCCAGTTGATCCCGCTCGCGCGGCCGCACATTCCGATCACCATCAACGCGATCTGGGCGCTGTCGGATTTCACCGAGACCAACGGCGCCACCCGCATCATTCCGGGTAGCCACAAGTACGACCGCTCTCCCGAATACGGCAAGGACTACGACGCGCAACTGGCGACCATGCCGGCGGGCAGCGTCATGTTGTTCGACAGCGCGCTCTGGCACGGCGGCGGCGCCAACACCAGCGACGGCAGGCGCTTTGCGTTTTCATGCGCGTATTGCTGGGGCTGGATGCGGCAGCAGGAGAATTTGCAGCTCGGGATTCCCCGAGAGGTCGCGGAGCGGATGCCGCGCCGCTTGCAGGAGCTTTGCGGTTACAGCGTCTACAAGGGTCAGTTCGGTCATATCGACAACCATGACCCGATCGAATTGCTCGGCCGCGAGCGCGGCAAGCGTATGGTATGGGAAGCGACCGACGCGAAGAAGGCCCGCGAGGCGGCGCGGCAATAGGTTTAGTCGGTTCGCCGGAACCGCAAATACGCGGCGCGGCGGCCTTCGCGTTCGGCTTTGCGGCCGTAACGCGTCATCGTGTAGTTCGGCCATGGTTGGCGCCAGTCGTCGGCCTTTTCCGCCAGCCAGCAAAAATCGGATGAGCGCGCCAGATGCGCGAGCGTCCATGCAACGTACTCAGGTATGTCGCACACGAAGCGGAATTCACCGCCCGGCTTTAGGATGCGCGCCATTTGGGCGACCGTCGCATCCTGGACGAAACGGCGCTTCCAGTGGCGGCGCTTGGGCCATGGGTCGGGATGGATCAGATCGATCCGCGACAGCGCGGTATCGGGGAGCCAGGCCAGCAGCTCCGCGGCGTCGCCCGCAAACAAACGGATGTTGCCGATGTTCTGCGCCTCGATCCGGGTAAGAATCTTGGCCATGCCGTTGACGTAAGGCTCGCAGCCGATGAAGCCGACATGCGGAAACGCCAGCGCTTCGGCAATCAGGTGTTCGCCACCGCCGAATCCGATCTCGACGCGCACGCTCTCGACCGGCGCATCGAACAGCTCGCTTGCCCTGCCGGGCTTCGGCATATCGAGGTCGATGCTGAGATGCGGCAGCAGATGCGCGATCAAATCGGTCTGGTGCGGCCGCAGCTTGTGTCCCTTGCGGCGTCCGAAAAACGAACCCTGTCCGGCTTCGCGGCGATGCGATGCGTCGTCGCCGTCCGTTGGGCGAGAGCCATGAGGATTGGAAGCAGCGGTCATCGCAGCGTTTGATAGAGGCGATGCAACAGCTTTGCCCGCGGCACGATCGAGGACACGAACAGCTGCTCGTAGTGGGTGTGCGCGCCGAGCCCGTCGACGCCGAGGCCGTCGAGGGTCGCCGTATGCGGCGCGGTGAAATTGCCATCGGAGCCGCCGCCGGTTGCGGTATCGATCAGGTCGAATCCGATTTCGGCGGCGAGCGTCTTCGCATGCTCGAACAGCGCCGCGCCCGCGTTGCGCTTCTCATAAGGCGGCCGGTTGAGTTCGCCGATCACCTTCACGGTAACGCCTTCGGTCTTCGACGTGAGGCCGAGGATCTTTGGAACGAGTTCATCGGCGTCAGCCAGCGTCGGCACGCGCATGTCGACTTCCGCATAGGCCTCTTCCGGAATCACATTCGGCTTGGTGCCGCCGCGGACCACGCCGACGTTCACGGTGACGCCGCGCTCGGCATCGTTCATGGCCTCCAGGGTCTGGATCACGTTGCCGAGTTCGCGGATCGCGCTACGGCCGTCCTGCGGCCGCGAGCCGGCATGAGCGGGGACGCCCTTGATGAACACTTCGAAGCGCGCGACGCCCTTCCGTCCGGTGACGACCATGCCGCCATCGCGAGCAGGCTCGGTCACCAGCACATATTTGGCCTTGCGCCCTTCGGCTTCGATCAGCGCGCGCGAAGTTGGGCTGCCGATCTCTTCGTCAGAGACATACAGGTGCGTGATGCCGAGCGGAGAGCGTTCCGGCGCAGCGCAGATCTGGCGGAAGGCATGGTAGGCGATGTAGGCGCCGCCTTTCATGTCGTAGATGCCGGGACCGAACGCGCTGTCGCCTTCGATCCTGAAGGGCAGCCGCGCGATGAATCCCATGGGATGAACTGTGTCGAGATGGCTGAGGACGAGAATTCCCGGCGCGTCCTGTCCCCAGTTCGAGCGCGCGACGAGATGGTCGCCGCGCCCATCCTTGCCGGGAATGCGCTCCAGTGATGCGGGCAGACCGCGATAGCCGTCCGCGACCATCGTCACGAGCTTGTTGACTTGCTCCGGCACATCGGTCGGGGTTTCGATCTCGACCCAGCGCCGGATGCTGTCCAGCATCGTGGTGCAATCGAACGGATCGGATGTGGCGGCAGGCGCGTCATTCATGGCATCGGACTTCCGATCAAGAAGGCGGGAAACCGGGAGCGCCGGTCGAGCGGACTGGATACCGGTTTGCGGCCGGGATCAAGCCAGCGCGGATCAATTCAGCCGATAAATGACGAGGCGCCGATCGTGCAACGGCTCGCGACGAGCGTCCGGCCGGAAATGGCCTAGCGGCGATCCGGCGGTTCGCGTGCCGCGATCTGTTCGACCATGTCGACGATGCTGCGGCGGAGCTTTGCGTCGGTGATGCGTGTAAAGGCGCGGGTCAGCGCCAGGCCTTCGGAGGTCGCGAGGAAATCGGAGACGTAGGACGGCGAGGGCGCCTCGCTCATGCCGTCGAGTTTGGCGATGCCGCCGCCGGGCCCGCCCTCGAACAGAAACGAGACCGGGACCTGGAGAATTTCGGCGATCTGCTGAATGCGGCTGGCGCCGACCCGGTTGGTGCCCTTCTCGTACTTCTGCACTTGCTGAAACGTCAGCCCCAGAGCCTCACCGAGTTTTTCCTGACTCATGCCCAGCATGATGCGGCGCATGCGCACACGGCTGCCGACATATTTGTCAACAGGATTGGGCGCTTTGGTCGACATCGTGTTGGTCTCCTCGGGTAGGGCGGCGAACCGTGAGATACGCCCTTGTGTCTAAGATGGTCAAATTCAGTTCAAAGCGTGATGAAGAATCGCGGTTAATGCGTGCCATTCCAAGCCGTTGCATCGTACCGGCCATACGGATTGTTACACGAATTATATCACCCGTGCGAATCGAGGACTGTTTGTTATTGACCTATTCATTGCGGTTATGGCCGCAACACGGTGCCCGGCTTCAGCGCCGCCGCCGAATGGCGACAATGAGCGCAATCGCTACGATAATCGCGGCTGGAATATCGCCCGCCCTTGCGTAGGGCGTCGGCGGAATCGCGGATGGCAGGCGGGAATCGAGCACACCTTCCACGCCGAGATCGAGCTGTGCGACAATACGCCCTAAGGGATCGGTGACGACGGAGATTCCGGTGTTCGCCGCGCGCACCAGAGGCAGTCCTTCCTCGATCGCGCGCAGCCGTGCTTGCTGAAGATGCTGATGCGGACCCGTGCTGATTCCGAACCAGCCGTCGTTGGTGAGGTTGACGATCCAGCCGGGACGGTCGCCGCGCGTCTCGATGTCGCCGGGGAAAATCGCCTCGTAGCAGATCAGCGGCAGAACGCGCGGCGCGTTCGGCAGCGCGATGGTCTTTCGGCGCGTACCGGGAATGAAGCCGCCTTGGACCTTGGTGAGCTGAACGAAGCCCAGCTTTTCCATCAGGCCCTGAAACGGCAGGAATTCGCCGAACGGGACGAGGTGCAGCTTGTCGTAGATCGACAGGATGCTGCCATCATGATCGATGACATAGATCGAGTTGTAGGCCCGGGTGATGCGGGTGCCCGGCGGCAGGTCGGGCGCGCGCACTGAGCCGGTGATCAGGATCGTTCCCTTCGGCAGCAGATCCGCGATCTGCGCCATCGCGTCGGCTTCGCGGGCGAGGAAAAACGGAAACGCCGATTCCGGCCAGATCAGGATGGTGGCATCGCGCACGCCGGTGGATTGCGGGCCGGTGGAGCGGTCGGAGAGCGACAGATACTTCTGCATCACCGACGCCTTGGCCGCGTAGTTGAATTTCACATCCTGCTGCAGGTCAGGCTGCATGATGCGCAGCTTGACCTTGTCGACGAATTCGGTCGGATGAAGCGACAGCCTGATCGCGCCATAGGCGCCCATGGTGATGAGCAACACGAGCGCGGCAGCCGGCGCGAGCCATGGCCTGCGAGTCCTGCGGCCGTCGATCAGAACGGCGGGACTTGCGAAGATCGCGATGCTGAGAAACGTGAGGCCCCACAGCCCGATCAGCGAGGCGGATTGCGCCAGCGCCAGCGGCTCCGTCAGGGCGTAACCGAATGCATTCCACGGAAATCCGGTCAGGACGTGGCCGCGCAACCATTCGCCAATCGTCAATGCCGCGGCGAGCGCAAGGATACGCGATGCGTCCTTGGTCCAGATCACCCGTGCCAGGGCAAAGCCGAGTGCGGTGAACAACGCGAGATACGCCGGCAACCCGATGACGGCGAAGGGCATCAGCCACGCGAAGGTCTGCGCATCGACCAGGAAAGCGTTTCCGATCCAGTACAGTCCCGGGACGAAATAGCCGAAGCCGAACAGCCATCCCGTGAGTGCGGCCGCGGGCACACCGCCGAGGCGTCCGGCGCCTGCGCCGTCGATCAGCCAGACCGCGAGCGGAAATGTAATG
>JBQCIZ010000241.1:0-7697 GCA_051953235.1 Nitrobacter sp.
GGTTTCCTTCGCGCAGGCGCAGAAGCTGCTCAAGGAAGGCTCCAATCTCTACGCCGCCGGCGAAGGCAATATCGCCCAGCCCGACGTCAACGCGCGGGTCCATCAGGGCTTCATCGAAAAATCCAACGTCAACGCGGTGACCGAGATGAGCCGCATGGTCGAGGTTTCGCGCGCCTACACGCAGATGGCGACACTGCTGCAACAGCAAAGCGACCTGCAGAAATCGGCGATCGAAAAACTCGCCGACGTTCCGGCATAAGGAGTCCAGATCATGCGCGCACTTTATACCGCAGCGACCGGAATGGCGGCCCAGGAACTGAACGTCCAGGTCATCTCCAATAACATCGCGAACCTGCGCACCACCGGCTACAAGAAGCAGCGGGCCGCGTTTCAGGACCTGATCTACGATCACGTGCGCCGCGTCGGCGCGCAGGCATCCGATCAGGGCACCATCCTTCCCGTCGGCATCGACATCGGCGGCGGCGTGAAGACCGTCGGCACGCCGCGGCTGATGAGCCAGGGCACGCTGTCGCAGACCGGCAACGATCTCGACATCGCCATCCGCGGCGAAGGCTTCTTCAAGATCCAGATGCCTGACGGCACCTATCAGTACACCCGCGACGGCACGTTCCAGATGGACAACCAGGGCCGCGTCGTCAACGCACAGGGCAATCCGGTGCAGCCGACGATCACAATCCCGCAAAATGCCGCGGGCATCACCATCAACGCGCAGGGCCAGGTGTCGGTGACGCTGCCGGGATCGACCACGCCGACGGTTCTCGGCCAGATCGGCCTGACCCGCTTCGTCAACAAGGCCGGCCTGCAGCCGGTCGGCGACAACAACTTCACGGAAACGCCGGCGTCCGGTCCGCCGCAGGACGGCATCGCCAACGTCGACGGTTACGGCGACATGCAGCAGAGCAACCTCGAACAGGCCAACGTCGAGGTGGTCTCCGAAATCTCCGATCTGATCGCAGCCCAGCGCGCCTATGAGATGAACGCCAAGGTCATCAGCGCTGCCGACCAGATGCTGCAGTCCGCATCCGCGCTGTTCCGCTAGGGAGGCTGACGATGTCCGTCCGTTCTTTCCTCATCGTCGCCGCACTGCTCGCGATATCGACTCCTGCGCTGGCCGCCAACGAGGCGGCTCCGGCGAGTCCCGCCGCCGCGAGCGCGATCCAGACCGCCGCCGCCATTCCGGTGCCGACGCTACGCGCCGACGTCAAGATCACCGGCGACGTGGTCCGCATCGGAGACGTCATCGACAATGCCGGTAGCGCCGCGCAGGTCGCGATCTACCGCGCGCCCGATCTCGGCACGACCGGTACCCTGCCCGCCGCACAGGTGATCAACGTCCTTCGCGCCCATCAGGTGATCGGCGTCGATGCCCATGGCATCCGCAACGTCACGGTGACCCGGCTTGCCCGCACGCTCGATGCCGACGAGATCGAACTGCAGATCGCGGTCGCGCTCGAACACCGCAACGGTCTCGGCGACGCCAAGGACCTGTCACTGACCTTCGACAGCGACCTGCGGACGATGCAGCTCGATGCCGCCAACAACGGCCCCATCAATCCGGTGGTGACCCGGTTCGACTCCCGCAACGGCCGCTTCGACGTCACGCTCGAAGTCGGCAACGATACCGGCGCGGCGCCAGCCCGCCTTCGCTTCACCGGCACCGCCATCGAGACGGTCGAGGCCGCCGTGCTGGCGCGCGACGTCGACCGCAATACGCTCCTGAAATTCTCCGACGTGGTCATGGAGCGCCGCCCCAAGGCCGAGGTCGGCAACGATCCGGCGAACCGCGATCGCGTCATCGGCATGCAGACGCGCCGTCAGATGCGCGCCGGACAGGCGCTGCGCACCACGGACCTCACCAAGCCCGACCTCGTCGTGCGCGACCAGGCCGTTACCCTGATCTATCAGGCGGCGGGAATCTATCTCACCGTGCGCGGCAAGGCGACCGAGGCCGGCACCGAGGGCGATGTCGTCAGCGTGCTCAACCTGCAATCGAAGCGCACCGTCACCGGCGTCGTCGTCGGCCGCGGCCAGGTCTCGGTCTCCCCGGTGGCGCCGGTCCTGCCGCGCAGGCTCGCCAGTGCCGCGCCCGTCGCCGACTCCGCATCCGCTCCGGTCTCCACCTCTAACGACCACAATCCTGTATCCGCAAAAGTCGAGTAAGGTTCATGTTGAAGTCATCCAGGATCAACCGCATCGTTCTGACCGGCGCCTTGTTGAGCGTGGCTGGACTCTCCGGCGGTTGCTCGGCGATCAATCGTATCTCGCAGATCGGTGAACAGCCGAAGCTGACCGCGATCGACAATCCGACGACGCAACCCGGTTACAAGCCGGTGCAGATGCCGATGCCGAAGCCGGAGACGGTGTCCTACAATGCCAACTCGCTGTGGCGAAACGGCTCGCGCGCCTTCTTCAAGGATCAGCGCGCCGCGCGCGTCGGCGACCTGCTGACCGTGACCGTGAACTTCACGGACAAGGCCAACATCGCCAACGAAACCCAGCGCAGCCGCACCAACAAGGAAGACTCCGGAATTACCGATTTCGCGGGCTCCAAGCTGCTCGGCGCGAGCGCGCAGAAAGTGCTGCCGGGCCGCCTGCTGACCGCCGACTCGACCGCGTCGAGCGACGGCAAGGGCTCCGTGCAGCGCCAGGAGAACCTGCAGACGAACGTCGCCGCCGTCGTGACCCAGGTTCTGCCGAACGGCAACCTCGTGGTCGAAGGCAAGCAGGAAATCCGCGTCAACCTGGAAATCCGTGAACTGATCGTCGCCGGCATCGTGCGGCCGGAGGATATTCAGAGCGACAACACCATCGACTCCAGCAAGATCGCGCAGGCCCGCATCTCCTACGGCGGCCGCGGCCAGATCAGCGACGTCCAGCAACCGCGGTACGGTCAACAGGTCATGGATGTGCTGCTGCCGTTCTAACCAATCTCGAGCTCCCCGCCGTGTCGCGAACCTAGGCGCGAAACGGTGTAGTCCCGGCGATGCAACACATCGTCCGGTCTCGCGGCCACCGGTAGCTCCCCTGCCGGTGGCCGTTTACTTTTCGGCGATTGACAGCGAGCCCGTGCCAGACGTTACATCCCTTATCTGCAACCGGCGGATTTTCGAGAATCCCATGCGCTTGATCGAGACACTTGCGGTACTGGCGACGGTCGCCTTTGCGGCGGCGCCTCCAGCCAACGCTGCCGCGCCTGAAAACATCCGCAACCACTCGTTCACCGTCACCTGGAACGAAACGCACAACCAGAGCCGCGATGGCGGCCCGCTTCGCGACGTCTCGGTGCCCTATCGGTGGACCGTCTATTTCAGTTCGGCGGGGCGCGGCTTTGGCCGGATCAACATCGGTGCGAACAGAGGCGCCGGGAGCCATGAGGTCGTCGGCAAGGGCGCAAAATCGTTCGGAGGCGGCGAGCGCGGCATGAGTTTCACGCAGTCGGGTTTTGTCCAGACGTCGACATTCGGTCAAGCCGCGCGGCGCATCGCTGTGGAGATCACCGGATCTGGCTGTACGGCCCACATCACGGTCGGAAAGCTGCCCGGCACGGCGGCCGCGAGTTTCACGCGGAGCGACGGCCGCCATTTTGAAATCCACTCGCTCGAAGCCGGGGCGGCAAGCTGCCAGATGCAGGAAGGCAACGCCTTCGCGCATTGAGCCCCGTGACACTTAAAACAAGTGCGCAGACCGTCGGGATGCGGATCCTCAACGAAATGTCATGAAACCCGGCCTGCCCGCCGTGGCTTGCCATATTATATATGAGCGATCGCGCCAAAGGTTGCCGGAGCGTTCCATGACTTCCACTCTTCGCATTTTGCTTATCGTTGCGATCAGCCTGACCGGCCTGCTGGACGCAGCGCAGGCGCGTCATCGTCATCGCCGCGTATTCGCGCCGATGCCCTCGGCTCCATCCGTCGTGACGCCTGCCCCCTCCACGGGTCTCAACACCAGCATCATGAACCAGCCTGGCGTGCCCAACACCTCGCGGCCCGGCACCATCGGCACCGGGGCAAGGCCGAGCGGACTGAGCGGCGACAGCCCCACCGCACCGGGATTTCCCGGCAAGGTGGGCCGCGACTAAACAAACCGCACCGAGACCGATCCCAATCCCGACAGGTTCATCGTCACCGCATCGCCGACGTCGAGCCAGAGCGTCTTCACGAGACTGCCAGTCAGGACGATCTCGCCAGCGCGAAGCTGCGTCCCCTGCGCGGCGAGATGGTTGGCAAGCCATGCCAGCGCATTGTGCGGATGGCCGAGCACGTCAGCCCCGGTGCCGGTCGCGGCCTCGCCATCGTTCAGGATAGCGTGCCCGACCACATCGGCGAGTTCGGGAGCGCTGCTGCGCGGCACGGCATCGCCGAGCACGCAACCGGCTGCGAAGAAATCGTCGGCGATCAACGTCGGTGCCCCGAGCGTTTCCCAACGCACATAGCGATCATCGACGATCTCGATCGCCGGGTGATAGGCGTCGATCGCCTGGACCACCGTCTCGGCCGTGAAAGGCGCAAGACCGGCATTCAGGTCGCGGCCGAGCCGCACCGCGATCTCGCATTCGACGCCGACGCGAACGTAGTCGCCATGCTCCAACGCAATGCCACTTGTGTAAACGCCGCTTGCAAATACGCCGCCGCCGCAGGGGTGCGGAATACCGAGATACTGCTGCATCACCGGACTGGTGCAACCGATCTTGTAGCCGGCCAGCGGCCCCTGCTCCCGCGCCAAGCGCTCATGCACCGCAGTCTGGATGCGATAGCCGCCGGCTTCATGCTGCGGAGCGAGCGCCGCCGGCAGCGGGGCCAACGGCGTCCGGTCGCGCCGGGCCGTGGCGATGAGTTCGGCGGCGGCAAGAATTTCGTTCACCTGATGGCTTTCTGAACTATGCTTGGGCAGACTGACCACGGGATTTGCCAGGAACTTTGACAACACCAGCGACCACGCGTGCAGTCAAGGAGTTGCGGTTTTGATGCCGGGCCCCGATTCCGATCTTCAGCAACGCCAGGCGCTACTCCGGACCGTGCTGCGCAATTACTTCGCGTCCGATAATGCCGAGATCCTGCGCACCATCCAGTCCGAGGCCGAATATGTCGAGCTTGCCTCCGGCGGGACGCTGCTGCGCCAGGGTGACATCAGCGACGATGTCTATTTCGTGCTGTCCGGACGACTGCGCGCCTTCTCCGAAAACGAATCCGGCGTGCGGAAGATTCTCAGCGAGATCGGCCGCGGCGAAACCATCGGAGAGCTCGCGCTGTTCACTGGCGAGCCGCGCTCGGCGAGCATCGTCGCGGTACGGGACTCCTTGCTGCTCAAGGTGACGCGCGCGATGATCGAGCGCGCGATCATGCAAAATCCCGAGGTGGAAATCTCGATGACGCGACTCGTGATCCGGCGATTCCGCCGCGGCGAGCGCGAGCGTCAGACGCCGGTCGTTCCCGTGAACATCTGCATCCTGCCGATCACGGCCGGAATAGATGCCGCCGAATTCGCCCGCGCCCTGCGCGAAGCGCAAAGCGCGGCAGCCGGACCGATTGCGGTCATATCAGCCGGGGACATCGCCGCGCGCTTCGGGACCGACCCCGCGCATCCGATCGGGCAGCACTACGACGCGCTCGCAAATCATATCGACGAGATCGAGGCGAAGAGCGAGGCGGTCCATCTCGCCGCTGATGACCGCGACACCGCGTGGACGCGATTCTGCCTGCGCCATGCGGACGAGGTGCTGCTGCTGGGCCGCGCCGGTCATGATCCAGGCCTGTCGGACGTTGAGCGCGCCTGTTTGCCGCCTGCGGCGCCCATCTCGATCGCACGCCAGACCCTCGTCCTGCTGCACACGGCGGACACGAAAATTCCGACCGGCACCGCGCGATGGCTCGACGCGCGCCCGGTCGCGCGCCACATCCATGTTCGCCCGGGCGTCCCTCGCGACATGCAACGCATCGCGCGCATCCTGTCCGGGCGCAGCATCGGACTCGTATTGTCGGGCGGCGGCGCGCGCGGCTTCGCCCATGTCGGCGTCATCAGGGCGCTGGAAGAGGCCCGCATTCCCATCGACATGCTCGGCGGCAGTTCGATCGGCGCGGTCATGGGCATGGTGCTGGCGCTCGGGCTTAGCGCCGACGCCGTCGCCGCCGCGGTGCGCAAGGCGTTCCTGCAGCATCCGATGGGCAACGTCACCGGCGACTACAACTTCATCCCGCTGGTGTCGTTGATCAAGGGCGCGCGCTCCCGCAGCGCCATGGCGCTGGCGGTGCGCGACGCCACCGGGCTGGATGCCATCGACAGCGAGGATAGCTGGATCACCTTCTTCACCGTGGCGTCGAATTTCTCGACCGGTCAGGAGGCTGTGCTGATGCGGGGCGACCTCACCCGCAACGTCGGCGCGAGCTATGCGATCCCCGGCGCGCTGCCGCCGATCTTCGTCGGCGGCCACATGATGTATGACGGCGGCACCTTCAACAATTTTCCGGTCGACGTCATGGCCCAGCTCGGCGCCGGCCGCATCATCGGCGTCGACCTCTCGGTGGACCGCGAGCAGGTGTTCGACATCGACCGCGTGCCGGGAACGTTGACGCTGCTGCGCGACAAGC
Organism: Nitrobacter sp.; assembly: GCA_051953235.1. Lineage (GTDB taxonomy): Bacteria > Pseudomonadota > Alphaproteobacteria > Rhizobiales > Xanthobacteraceae > Nitrobacter. Next base: position 6,606 of record JBQCIZ010000241.1, read on the forward strand.
TCAGGCCCCGCGCGCAGCGCCGCTACCATCTGCCGAGCGTGCCGGAGACCATGCTGCGGTCATCCTTCATCACCTCGATCTCGAAGCAGAAGGCGATGGGCAAGTTCACCGATCTGCTTTTCCAGCCCGGCGTCGCCGAGGGGCGTCTGCTGGACTGGAGCCGGTTCGAGGAAATGGTGGCCGCAGGCTACAGCCACGCCAGGGAGGTGCTGGCAGGATTGACTGATGAACAGCGCGGGATGTTTGGAGGAGACAAGTGAAGACGGAAGATTGCCGGCTCCGGGATCGAACCTTCTCTACCAGCCAGGTTTTGGCTTCTGATTTTTCCGGTCAGCTTTCCAGTTTTGAAATTGGGGACGCAATTCGTCCGGCAATTCGGCTTCGAAGGCAGCATCCAGCTTGAACCGGGGCATCGCCTCCTGGATGGCATCGAGAAGCACCATGCCTTGCCGCCGATCTTTTCCGCGCTTCAATGGATCGCGCTTGTCCTGCACCGACAGCCACAATTTCTGCAAGGCAAACCATCTCGGATCCGGCACGACGAGGCGCGCCGGACTGGCATCGCGTCCAACGACAACGTGTGAGACGAAGCGGCCCTTCAGCAACCACTCCTGCTCTTCGAGAGGCACGGGAGTGGGCCGGGTGTTGCGTCCCATGGCCTTCACCTTCGACGGAGCAACGAGGAGTTCGACCTCGTAGGCTTTTGCATTTCGGGCCTGAAACGTACGCTCCGTATTGACGGTATAGGTGCTGTCCACTGACTTCAGCAGTGCCCAGACCGGATTGTCTTCTGCATCGGCATGGTCACCCGACCAGGCCAGATCGAAGTCCTGTGTTTCCGCAGGCGTATTCATGATCCGGCCTCCGGCCTCGAGGAAATAGGCCGGTACCGCGTTGGTGCCGATAACGAGAAGGTGACTGCCGAGCAGCGAACGGCGGTCGGCTTCGCGCAGGATTTGCGACGCCTCCGCCGGAATCAGCGGCAACCTCAGTGCGCGATAGAGACGGCATGTTTCGTCGAGTGCGGCGCGGCTTTCATCGCGCCGATGCGCGGCTTCATTCTTCCTCGAATGATAGTCGTCGAACACCGCC
>JBQCIZ010000242.1:0-3576 GCA_051953235.1 Nitrobacter sp.
CGGCGCATGGCGGCCTCCATGGGCATCGCGACGTCGCGGGTCGATGCGCTGACCTTCGGTCTCGGCTCCGGAATCGCGGGCATCGCCGGGGTGGCGCTGTCGCAGATCGACAACGTCAGTCCCAATCTCGGCCAGAGCTACATCATCGACAGCTTCATGGTGGTGGTGTTCGGCGGCGTCGGCAACCTCTGGGGCACGCTGGTCGGCGCCTTCACGCTTGGCATTGCCAACAAATTCCTGGAGCCCGTTGCCGGCGCGGTGCTCGGCAAGATCGCGATCCTGGTTCTCATCATCCTGTTCATCCAGAAGCGCCCGCGCGGCCTGTTCGCGCTCAAGGGCCGGGCGGTGGAGGCATGATGACGCACATCCTCACCCGCTCGCTGGATCGTAGCGCCACAGCTTTTCTGGCGATTGTCGCCGCACTCGGAATCCTCATTCCGCTCTCCAATCTCTTGCTGCCGGCGGGCTCGGCCTTCCAGGTGCCGACCTACCTTGTGGCGCTGTTCGGCAATTACGTCTGCTACGCGATCCTCGCGCTGTCGATCGATCTGATCTGGGGTTATTGCGGCATCCTGTCGTTAGGCCACGGCGCGTTCTTCGCGCTTGGTGGCTACGCCATGGGCATGTATCTGATGCGCCAGATCGGCAGCCGCGGCGTCTATGCCAATCCGGTCCTGCCGGACTTCATGGTGTTCCTGAACTGGCCGAAGCTGCCGTGGTACTGGTACGGCTTCGACATGTTCTGGTTCGCGGCGCTGATGGTGCTGCTGGTGCCGGGTCTGCTGGCGTTCGTGTTCGGCTGGTTCGCGTTTCGCTCGCGTGTGACCGGCGTTTATCTTTCGATCATCACGCAGGCGATGACGTACGCGCTGCTGCTCGGCTTTTTCCGCAACGATTTCGGCTTCGGCGGCAACAACGGGCTGACCGATTTCAAGGACATTCTCGGATTCAACATCCAGTCCGACGGAACGCGCGCGGCGTTGTTCCTGGCGAGCTGTCTCGCTCTGATCGTCGCGTTCCTGATCTGCCGGTCGGTGGTGACGTCCAAGCTCGGCAAGGTGCTGATCGCCATTCGCGATGCCGAGTCGCGCACGCGCTTCCTTGGCTATCGGGTCGAGTCCTACAAGCTGTTCGTGTTCACGCTGTCGGCCTGTATCGCAGGCGTTGCCGGTGCGCTCTATGTGCCGCAGGTAGGCATCATCAACCCCAGCGAATTCGCACCGGGAAACTCGATCGAAGCCGTGATCTGGGTGGCGGTGGGCGGCCGCGGCACGCTGGTCGGCGCCGCGCTCGGCGCTGTCGTCGTCAACTACGCCAAGACCTTCTTCACCTCCGGCGTGCTGGCGCCGTACTGGCTGTTCATGCTGGGCGCGCTGTTCGTGCTCGTGACCCTGCTGCTGCCGAAGGGACTGCTCGGCACTTTCCAGGCGTGGTGGGACGGGCGCAAGGAGCGGCAACTGGCTGCCGATACGGCAAGTGCTGCGGCGGAAGACGGGGTGATCGAGCCCCACATGGCGGAGTGAACCCATGAGCGTTCTCGAAACCCGTGCCACCTCGGCGATGCTCTACCTCAGCGGCGTGCACGTCTCGTTCGACGGCTTCCATGCCATCAACAACCTATCGCTGACGCTTGCGCCCGGCGAGATGCGCGCGATCATCGGTCCCAACGGTGCTGGCAAGACCACGATGATGGACATCATCACCGGCAAGACCCGGCCGGACGAGGGCGATGTCTTCTTCGACGGCACCACCGATCTCACCCGGCTCGACGAAACCCGGATCGCCGAACTCGGCATCGGGCGGAAATTCCAGAAGCCGACAGTGTTCGAGAGCCAGACCATTGAAGATAATCTCCGGCTGGCGCTGAACGTCGATCATCGCGTGCGCGGCACGTTGTTCTGGCGCGAGAGCAGGGCGGAAACCGAACGCATCGAGCGCGTGCTGGAAACCATTCGACTCACCGATGTACGAAACCGGCTCGCCGGCAGCCTGTCGCACGGCCAGAAGCAGTGGCTCGAGATCGGCATGCTGCTGGCACAGGATCCGAAACTCTTGCTGGTCGACGAGCCGGTCGCGGGCATGACCGACGTCGAGACCCATCAAACGGCCGAACTGTTGAAGGAAATCAACCGCGACAAGACCGTCATGGTCGTCGAGCACGACATGACCTTCGTGCGCGAGCTCGGTGTCAAGGTGACGTGTCTTCATGAGGGTTCGGTGCTGGCGGAAGGAACCATCGATCAGGTCTCCTCCAACGAGCGCGTCATTGAAGTGTATTTGGGACGATAAGCGATGCTGAACGTCGATAATATCAACCTTTATTACGGTGCGGCGCAGGCGCTGCGCGGCGTCTCGATCGCGGCCGAGCCGGGCAAGGTGACCTGCGTGTTGGGACGCAACGGGGTCGGCAAGACCAGCCTGCTGCGGGCGCTGGTCGGCCAGTATCCGATTGCATCAGGCTCGATCACCTTCGACGGCGCCGATCTTTCCGGCCTCAAGCCCTACGAGCGGGCGCGCAAGGGGATCGGCTTCGTGCCGCAGGGCCGAGAGATTTTTCCGCTGCTGACCGTGGAAGAAAATCTCAAGACCGGCTTTGGACCGCTGAAGCGCGGCGAACGCAGCATTCCCGACGATGTGTTTTCGCTGTTTCCGGTGCTGCAGTCGATGCTGGGCCGCCGCGGCGGCGACCTTTCGGGTGGCCAGCAGCAGCAACTTGCAATTGGGCGGGCGCTGGTGATGCGGCCGAAATTGCTGCTGCTCGATGAGCCGACGGAGGGCATCCAGCCCTCGATCATCAAGGATATCGGCCGCGCCATCTCCTATCTGCGCAATCTCGGCAATATCGCCATCGTTCTGGTCGAGCAGTATCTCGATTTCGCGTGCGAGCTCGGCGACCATTTCGCGGTCATGGATCGCGGCGCGGTGAAGTTCACCTGCGGCCGGAGCAATCTCGATCCCGGCGAAATCAGCCGGGCCATGGCGTTGTAAGCACGTTGTCAAACGGGGCGATTTGAGCGACGCTCGGGATGCAAACGCGATCGCGGCAAATCGCGGGCGGGGGGATATGCTGGGCAATACCACCGATATGGCGTCTCGGGTGTTCGCGGCCAATCGGGCGCGCGGCGCGGTTGCGTTCGAGGTGCATGCCAGCGATGGCGTGACGCGCCGTGGCGATCTGCATGAATCCGGCTCGCTGCGGGTGCGATTTCCGTCGCCGGAGGCCGAAGGGCTGTCGGCGGTGTTCGTCAACACGGCCGGAGGTATCGCGGGCGGCGACCGCTTCGACATCGACATCGCGGCCCGGGAGGGCGCGCGGCTGACGGTCACGACCGCTGCGGCAGAGAAGGTCTATCGTTCCCATGGCCCCTCCGCTCATCTGGATATCACCTTGAAAGCCGGGACGGGCGCGCATCTGGCGTGGCTGCCGCAGGAGACCATCCTGTTCGACGATGCGCGCATATCGCGCCGGATCGATATCGATCTCGCCGCCGATGCATCGCTGCTGCTGTGCGAGATCGTCGTGTTCGGCCGCACGGCGATGGGCGAACGGATGGCCCAGGGGAGTTTGAACGACCG
>JBQCIZ010000243.1:0-3029 GCA_051953235.1 Nitrobacter sp.
GCAGGACAAAGCATTGAGCAGCAACGTGACACATCCACCCGCAGGATATTTTGCAGTCGGTATGAAGCGCGCACGAACCGGCACCGTCTGGCTTGCCGTCATGCTGGCGGCGGGCCTTCTGATTCCGGGTGCGCTTGCACAGGCCATTCCGATGCCGCGTCCGGCGCCGAAGGCGCGCGATGCTGCGCCTGCCGTCTCTCCGGACACCGCGCGGCCGGCCGGACCGCAGATCACGGGGACCACGCGGCCGCCCGATCCGATCATCCCCGATCGCCGCCGCAACGTGCCGGCCAGCATCTTCCAGACTTTCACTCCGGAGCAGAAGGCCGCCGCCGCACGCGTCAGCGCCTATCTGTCGTCGCTGCAGACGCTGAGCGGCAATTTCGTACAGGTCGGGCCCGACGGCAGCCGTACCACCGGCGAATTCTATATCCAGAAGCCCGGCAAGGTGCGGTTCGAATACGATCCGCCGTCGCCGATCGCGATGATTTCCGACGGCTCGTCGCTCGCCGTACGCGACACCAAGCTTGCGACCCAGGACATCTATCCGCTGTCGCAGACGCCGCTGCGCTATCTGCTATCCGATCGCATCGATCTGATGAAGGACACCAACGTCGTCAGCGTCACGATGGACGACCTCTATATCAGCGTCACCATCGAGGAGAAGCAGGCGCTGATCGGCACCTCCCGCCTGATGCTGATGCTCGGCGTCAAGGATGGTCAGCTCAAGCAGTGGACGGTCACCGATCCGCAGGGCTACGACACCACGGTCGCGATCTATAATCTGAACACTACGGCGAAGCCCGATCCGAGCCTGTTCAAGATCGACTTCACGCACTATCCGACGACGTCGAATAACTAAGCGTTGCCACGCGCGCCGTGTCATCACGGGGCTTGGCCCGGTGACCCATTCAGAAATCCTGCAAATATCGATGGATACGCGAGCCAAGCCCGCGTATGACGACATTGACTTGTCGACGACTTCGCCAGAAATCCATGCAATTCACCCTCACAACCTGGAATATCAATTCGGTGCGGCTGCGCATCGATATCGTCGCGAAGTTCCTCAAAGCGCAACGGCCAGATGTGCTGTGCCTGCAGGAGACCAAATGCCCTGACGATGCCTTTCCCATGAAGCGTTTCCGGCGACTCGGCTACGAGCATGTCGCGCTGAACGGGCAGAAGGGCTATCACGGCGTCGCCATCGTCTCGAAGCTGCCGTTCGACGCCACCGACGTCAGGACCTTCTGCGACAAGATCGATTCACGCCACGTCAGTGTGACGCTGGGCGGCATGGCCGGGCTCGCTGCGCCGCTCACGCTGCATAATTTCTACGTACCGGCGGGCGGTGACATTCCCGATCCCGCACTCAATCCGAAGTTCGCGCACAAACTGCAGTTTCTCGACGAAATGAAAGCCTGCGCACCGCTGCATCCGCGCGACAGCGACCGCCATATCCTTGTCGGCGATCTCAACGTGGCGCCACACGAGCACGACGTCTGGTCGCACAAGCAGCTTCTGAAGATCGTGTCTCACACGCCGGTCGAGTGCGAAAAGCTGCTCGGCGTGCAGAGCGCCGGCAACTGGGTCGACATTGCCCGCGCGCGCATTCCGATGTCGGAGAAAGTCTATACGTGGTGGAGCTATCGCTCGGCGGACTGGATCGCCGCCAACAAGGGCCGCCGTCTCGACCATATCTGGGTCTCGGAGGCGCTGCGCGGCGGTATCGAGGATTTCCGCATCACCCGCGACGCCCGCGGCTGGGAGCGTCCGTCGGACCACGTGCCGGTGACGGCGGTGCTGGAAGTGTGAAAGCAACACTCGGCGTCATCCTGAGGTGCGAGCCGTATTCGGCGAGCCTCGAAGGATGAACTCTTGTGCGTCGCCATCCTTCGAGACGCGTGCAAGAGCGCGCTCCTCAGGATGACGGGATTGCTTTGAGCGGCAATCCCTCAAATACTCAGCTTCGCGCTCGCCATCACGATGTCGCTGGTGGCCTGACGTGTGCGGTTGGCAAGTTCATCACGAAGCCTGCGAGCGGCTTCAGGATCGCTGTCGAGCACCCGCTGGAACAGCGTGCGCGGAATGCGGATCAGCGTCGAATATTCCAGCGCGGTCGCGGTTGCCGGCCGCAGCATGGGAACAATCAAGGCCAGTTCGCCGATCAGTGTGCCGCGCTCCGCGGTCACTTCCCGGTTGCCATCCTCTTCATGAATGCGGAATGCGCCATCCTGGACGACGAATCCGCCGTCCGATTCGTCGCCGGCGCGAAACAGGATCGAGCCACGGGCGAACTGCTGCTGCTCCGAGCTGATCGCAAGCACGCGCAACGCGGCGCTTCCCAACAGGCGCAATGTCGGGACCCGTTCGAGAAGGGCAACGTCATCTTCGATCGACATTCAAGACCGGTTCGGCGATCCATGCCGGGATCGCCCAAAAGCTGTTGTGACGCAGGATGATACGATTCGTCAGCCGAATCGTATCACGGCACCAGCTTGTAGCCACCGGCTTCCGTGACCAGAATCTCCGGATTGGCAGCGTCCTTCTCGATCTTCTGGCGCAACCGGTAGATGTGGGTTTCCAGCGTGTGGGTGGTGACGCCGGAGTTGTAGCCCCAGACCTCCTGCAGCAGCGTCTCGCGCGAGACCGGCATCTGGCCGGCGCGATACAGGAAGCGGAGGATCGCGGTCTCCTTCTCGGTCAGCCGCACCTTCTTGGCGTTGGCGCCGGTCAGCATCTTGGAGCCGGGCCGGAAGCTGTACGGACCGACCGAGAACACCGCGTCCTCGCTGGCCTCGTGCTGACGGAGTTGCGCACGAATCCGTGCCAGCAGCACCGCGAAGCGGAATGGCTTTGCGACGTAATCGTTGGCGCCGGACTCGAGACCCAAAATCGTATCCGAATCGGTATCGTGGCCGGTGAGCATGATGATCGGCGCCTTGAAGCCGCCCTTGCGCAGTGATCGCACCACTTCGCGCCCGTCGGTATCCGGCAGTCCGACGTCCATCAGCACGAGATCGGGCGAATGG
>JBQCIZ010000244.1:0-2921 GCA_051953235.1 Nitrobacter sp.
GGGGATTGTCGATAACGTTCCGGCGACGCCGAAGAAGACCAGCAGCGGTTTGCGCCCGATTTTGTCGGAGAGGGCGCCATAAAGCGGCTGAAGCACCGTTGCGAACAGCAGCGAGCCGAAGATGACATAGGTGGTCTGGTCCGCGGTCAGACCGACCGAGAGTTTCACGAAGGTCTGCATGTAGGTCGTGAAGGTATAGAACGCGGCCGTGCCGCCGGCGGTCAGGCCGACGACGAGCAGAAGTTCGCGGGGATAGTTCAGCAGATTCCGGATCGAGCCGGTGGCTTTGGATGCCTTCTTGGCTTCGACGAACGCGTCGGTCTCGTGCAGGTCGCGGCGCATGACGGCAGCAAAGATTGCAAGCATTGCGCCGATCACGAACGGGATGCGCCAGCCCCATTCCTTCAGTTCCTGCTCGGTCAGAAATACCTTCTGAAGCAGCAGCAGCACGATGATGGCGGTCAACTGGCCGCCGATCAGCGTTACGTACTGGAAGCTGGAATAGAAACCGCGGTGTTTGGCGTCGGCGACCTCGCTGAGATAGGTGGCGCTGGCGCCATACTCGCCGCCGAGACTGAGGCCTTCGATCACGCGCGCGATTGCGAGGATCGCAGGCGCGGCGAGGCCGATCGAGGCGTAGGTCGGCGTGGCCGCGATGATCAACGACCCGAAGCACATGAAGACCACCGACAAGGTCAGCGACAGCCGCCGTCCGTAGCGGTCAGCGATATAGCCGAACAGCCAGCCGCCGAGCGGACGCATCAGGAAAGTCGCGGCGAACAGCACGGCGGCATTCAGTTGCTGCACCACCGGATCGCTTTGCGGAAAGAAAGCCGGTGCGAAATACAGCGCGAATGCGGTGTAGGCGTAGAAATCGTACCATTCGACGAGGTTGCCGATCGATCCGATGAAGATTGCCTTGATCCGGCGTTCGACGTCACCCAGTTCGAGATGATCGGTGCTGACTGCCGGCGCGCTTTGATCGGTCATGCTGGTTACCCCGACATCAATTGATGGTCGCGCCCGGCTGGCTCAAGCGGCCTTTCCGAGCAATATCGGCAACTGGCGCGGGCCGCGTACGGTTCCCTCGGACCAGGCGACCGCGCGGGACGGATCGAGCCGGAAATCCGGGATCCGCTTCAGCCATTCCTCGATCGCGACCAGCATTTCCATCCGGGCGAGGTTGGAGCCGATGCAGCGATGGATGCCGAGGCCAAACGCGGCGTGGCGATTTTCCTTGCGGTCGATGATGACCTTGTCGGCGTCGGGGAATACGGCGGGATCGCGGTTGGCGGCGGGGAACGACAGCAGCACCATGTTGCCGGGCTTGATCGGGCAACCGCTGACGGTGGTTTCCTTCATGACTTCGCGCGCCATCGTGACCGGCGAATAGGCGCGCAAAAACTCCTCGATCGCGGTGGGCAGCAGTTTGGGTTCTGCGATCAGGCGTTCGCGGTCCGCCGGTGTCTTGGCAAGATGCCACAGCGACGAACCGATCCCGCTCCAGGTCGTATCGATGCCGGCGATCAGCAGGAGGCGCAGCGAGCCTTGCACGTGTGCGTCGGTCAGCGGCTGCCCGTCCTTGTCCCGCGCATTCATCAGCGTCGAGATCAGGTCGTCGGTCGGGTGTGCCTTGCGCGCCTCGATCTGCTCGGCGAAATAGGCGGTCATGTCGCCGACCGCCCTCATCAGGGTGGCATCGTCGTGGATGCCGAGTTCGAGAATCTCGTGGATCCATTTGATGAAGAGATCGCCGTCCTTCTCGGGAATGCCGAGCATGTGCGCGATGGCGCGGGTCGGGATGTGTTTTGTATAGTGCGCGGCGGCATCCACGCTCGGCTGATCGATGAACGCATCGATCAACTCGTTGCAGATCGCGCGAACTCGCGGTTCGAGCTTCGCCATGGCGTCCGGCGTGAACGGCGGCAGCAGGATTTGCTTGGCGGGTTTATGCGCAGGCGGGTCGGAGGTGATCGGCGGGGCGGGCTGGGGCGGCTCCGGCCGCACATTGCGCACCACCACGCGGCGCGACGAGAAGTGTTCGGTGTCGTAGGAGATTTCCTTCACCGCTTCATAGGTGGTCGGCAGATAGACCCCCAGAAAACGGTCAGTGTGAACGACCGGACATTTGGCGCGCAATTCGTCCCAGATCGGGAAGGGGTTTTCCGTCCAGCGCGGATCGGTGTGGTCGAAGTCATGAACCCAATCGGTAACGGGGGCGGGATTGGACATCGCATTCCTCCGGGATCGCCGCTCTGTTCGAGCGAACGCTCAAATCGTCAAAAAATCAGACGTCATTCTTCCTTGATCTCGATCGCAATCTCCGGGCAATTGCTTTGTGCAAGCCAGGCCTTGTCCTCGAGTCCGGCCGGAACGGCGCCGTCGCCGATCTCGTGCGCGTTGCCGTATTCATCGAGCTCGAACAGTTCGGGGGCTAGCGACTTGCAGCGCGCGTGTCCCTGACATTTGTCCTGATCGACATGGATCTTGAGCTGTCCCGGCATGGCATTTCCTCATGGCCGCAGGCGTGCGTATCTATCGTAAGTTACGGATTATAGCCGCGCGCGCATGATCCGCCAGCGTCGAGACCGGCAAAATTTTGTTAGCTGATGCGGGGTTGACTATTTGGTTCTCGGATCGATCGGTGTGGTACCACGCACGCCAAGAATGTCCTCAAGCACCTTCGTGCCGGCCAGGAGCTGCGCCTCGCCGCGCGGCGGTGCGACGACCTGCAGGCCCACCGGCAAACCGGACTTGGTGAATCCGCACGGCAGCGACAGCGCGGGCGAGCAGATCAAGGTGATGGCGTAGACGATGCCAAGCCACAGCACGTAATTGTCGAATGTCTGGCCGTCGCATTCCGCCACGTAGCGGTTTTCGATCGGGAACGGTGCGACGATAGTCGCCGGCGCCAACAGAAG
>JBQCIZ010000245.1:0-2081 GCA_051953235.1 Nitrobacter sp.
CGATCGTCGCATTGGCAAAGCGTACCGGCATGCGGATTTCGGGTCCCAACGCCGAGGGTTTCTACAGCGAGGTTCAGCACGTCGCGGCGACGTTCAGTCCAACCGTCGATGTCAAGCCGGGCGCGGTGGATCTCGTTGCCACGAAGCGCCGGGTTGCGATTGTCGCGCAGAGCGGCGGCATCGGCTTTGCGATCAAGCATCGCGCCAAAGCGCTTGGCATTGCGATCAGCTATTGCGTCAGCGCCGGCAATGAGGCCGATCTCGGTGCCGGCGAGTTTCTCGATTACATGGTGCAGGACGCCTCGACCGATGTGATCCTGCTGTTCATCGAGGGCGTCCGCGACGTCGACAAATTCATTGCCGCCGCGCAGCGCGCGGCCGAAATCGGCAAGCCCGTCATCGTGACCAAGGTCGGGCGCTCCGGCGCCGGTGAGCGCGCGGCGGCGTCACATACCGCCAGCATGGCCGGCTGGTCGGCAGCGTATGATGCCGTGTTTGCCAAATACGGCTTCATTGTTTCGAACGATCTGGATGAAGCCGTTGCAATCGCGGCCGTGCTGACCACGAGTCCCTTGCCGAATGGAGATCGGGTGGCAGTCGTCACGGTCTCCGGTGGCGCCGGAATCTGGGGGGCGGACACCGTCTCCGCACAGGGCATGCAGGTGCCGGAATTGTCTCAAGCGATTCAGCGGGAGATCGGTAAGCTGTTGCCGTCCTACGGGGCGGCGCGCAATCCGATCGATGTGACCGCCCAGGGCGTGTTCAGCGGCGGTCTGCAGAGGAGCATCGATCTCTTGAGCGACTCCGATGAGGTCGATGCTGTCCTCGTGGTGCTGTCGCTGTCGAGCGAGACGCGGATGCCGTTCAAGCAGGCCGAGCTGAAGCCGGTCATCGACGCGCAGAAGAAGCCGCTCGTGTTCTATTCCTATACACTGCCGTCGGCGTTCGCTCGCACCGAGCTGGCAAAGTCGGGTGTCGTGGTACTGTCGGGGCTGACGCATGCAGGCGTCGCACTCAAGCAGGCCGCAACGTATGCGAAATTCAAACCCATCGCCACCGCGCCGACTCGCGTGCCGGCATCGTTCGATATCGCAAAGCACTTAACATCGTCCTCGCTGTCGGAATACGACAGCAAGGCGCTGCTGCGCGCTGCTGACGTGGCGGTGCCGGACGAGACCCTCGTGACCGACAAGGCGGCGCTCGAGGCGGCCGTTGCCCGCGCCGGATTTCCGCTGGTGATGAAGATCCAGTCGCGCGATATCCCGCACAAGAGCGAGGTCGGTGGTGTTCGCGTCAACATCGCGACCCAGGCCGACGCGCTGGCGGCTTATGACGAGCTGATCGCGAACGCTCGCCGTCATCGTCCGGACGCTGCGATCCAAGGCGTGCTAGTCGGGCCGATGGCGAAGAAGGGCGTTGAGATCATCGTTGGCACCCTGCGCGATGCGACCTTCGGGCCCATGATCATGGTCGGTCTCGGCGGCGTCACCACCGAGCTGTTCAAGGACGTGATCTATCGCCCGGCGCCGGTTAGTGCCGAGGAGGCGGCGGCGATGCTCGGCGACCTCAAGGCGGCGCCACTGCTCAATGGTTTTCGGGGTGCCGCGAAAGCCGATGTGCCGGCACTGGCGAGCCTGATTGCGCAAGTGTCTCAACTTGCCGCGCGGTACAGTGCCGAGGTGTCGGAAATCGAGATCAACCCGGTCCTCGTCCACCCCGCGGGCGAAGGTGTGACCATCGTCGATGCGCTGGCGGTGCCTGTGCGACGGACTGGCTAGTTCAGCACGCGCCTGTTGTCGGGGCTGTCGAGCGAGAAGGTCGGAACGTCGATTTCGAACCGTTCGCCGCTCTCGGTCGAGATCATCTGATAGCGTCCGGTCATGAAACCGGATGCGGTCGGCAGCGGCACGCCGCTGGTGTATTCGAAGCGTTCGCCGGGTGCGAGCACGGGCTGCTCGCCGACCACGCCTTCGCCGCGGACTTCCTGCTTTCGCCCCGAAGCATCGGTGATGATCCAGTGCCGGGTGCGCAACTGGACGGTATCCCGTCCGGCGTTGGTAATGACCACCGTATAGGCCCAG
>JBQCIZ010000246.1:0-2993 GCA_051953235.1 Nitrobacter sp.
GCCTTGATGTGCGAGATCGACGACGGCAGGTTGTCGAACATCACCTGCACGCGGCCGCTGAGCAGATCGGTCACCGCAGGCGCCGACCCGCGATATGGAACATGCAGCATTTCCACGCCGGTCATCTTCTTGAATAGTTCGCCCGACAGATGAATCGAGGTGCCGTTCCCCGACGACGCCATGTTGACCTTGCCTTTGTTGGCCTTCGCATAGGCAATGAATTCCGCCACCGTCTTCACGGGCAGATCCTTCGGCACCACCATCACGTTCGGCACCCGCGCAAAGCCCGCGACCGGCGCGATGTCGCGCACGAAATCGAACGAAAGTTTCGCATAGAGCGAGGTGTTGATCGCATTCGCGGGATTGACCAGCAGCACGGTGTAACCGTCGGGATCCGCATTGACGACCTGGGCGGTGCCGATGTTGTTGCCGGCGCCCGGCTTGTTCTCGACAACGAACTGCTGATGCAGCCGCTCCGACAGCCGCTGCCCGATGAGACGGGCAAAAATGTCGGTCGCGCCGCCCGCGGGATACCCGACCACGAACTTGACCGGCCGGGTCGGATAGTCGAGCGCAAACGCGCGGCCTGTCGAGGCGGCGAACGCAGATGTGCCGAGCAATCCCAATGCGGTGCGACGTGAAATCATGATTTTCTCCCCGGCGGCCGCGTCGTGTCGCGCGGTCCGCTTCTGTTGAATTGACAACCGCTTGGCTTCTAACAAAAAAATACCCCACCGGCCAGTGCGGCACTTTCGCCGCGCATTCCAGGCAAAAGGATCAGAAAAGGAACAATCATGACTGTGACCATCGATGCGCTCGATCACCTCGTCATCAACGTAGCGAACGTCCAGCGTACGGCTGAATGGTACGGCAAGGTCCTCGGTATGGAGGTGAAAGTGTTCGATCCGGGTCAGGGCAAGACGCCCCGAACCTCGCTGATCTTCGGCCGCCAGAAGATCAACGTGCGCCCCATCGATGCCGACAAGGTGGATTGGTTCACAGCGGATCACGAGGCCGCCGGCAGCGACGACCTCTGCTTTCTCACCACGGCGTCCCCGGCCGAAGTCGTCGCTCATCTCCGGGCATGCGGCGTTGCGATCGAGGAAGGGCCCGTTGCAAAGCAGGGCGCGCGGGGCACGTTGCAGTCGGTCTATTGCAGGGATCCCGACGGCAGCCTGATCGAAATATCGTCGTACGCGTGATGCCGTCGCCCGCCGCGGCTAGCGGAATGCACGCTCCACGACCGCATGGACCGCATAGCCGCGGAACAGACTGGCGACGCGGCCCCGCATGTTCAGGGCGGTTGCGACATCGTTGACGGCAAGGCGCAGGTCGGTGCGCGGAGTCACATCGAACCACCCCAGCCATTTGTTGAGCCCGGACCGGAACCACATCGGGAGACCGGACTGGTCGCCGAAATCCACCACGTGAAGCGAGCCGCCCGCCGACAGGCACTCGGCCGAGCGCATTAGCACATCGCGCCATGGCGGGATCATCGAGAGCGCATAGGAAATGAAGATGCGATCGAACGAGGCCTGGCCGAACAACGCCTCCGGTTTGAAGCAGGTTGCGTCGGCCCTCGCGAGCCGGACGCGATCGCCCAGACCCGCGCGATTGACGGCCTGGCACGCCGTATCCAGCATTTCGAGCGACACATCGAGACCGAAGCAGCGCGCCGCCGGATAGGTTCGCGCCGCCTTCACCAGGTTCCGCCCGGTGCCGCAACCAATTTCCAGCACGCTCCCGCCCGACGGTATCGCGAGGCTTTCGATCAGTTCGTCGCGGCCCAGAAGATAGAACTTCCGGCTTACGTCGTAGACATAGCGCTGCCGGCGATACATCCGGTCCATCAAGCTTGCCGCATCGTCCGGCGCGCGCGGATTCAGTTCGGACAGGATCATCGCGCACGATCCTTCAGCGTATAGAGGTGGAACGCGCCATAGATCGACGAGCGATCCTGCTGTGCCAGTTGGCGGCTGCGCAAGACATCGAACGACCACATATCGAGAATCGCGGCAGGGATCCGGCCCGGCAGCAGCCGTTCGTCGGCGGCGGTGCGAAAAATCGCCCGGCTTCCCGGACGGGCGGTGCGTGTAATCTGCGTCCACAGTGCGGTCAGGTCCACATCATTCATCCAGTCCTGCGCATCGAGTAGAGCATAGCAATCGACGCTTTCCGCGGGCGCGGCCTGCAAAAATCCGGTCATCGCGCATTGCTGGAAATGAAGACGATCGCTACGGGAACGCAGGAGAGCGAAATTTTCGCGCTGCAGATACGGCGGCAGCGGCGCATCCGCGGCCGTGCCGTAGCCGCGGCCAAAGGCCTGCCAGGCAAAATAATTGGACTTGATGTCAAAGCCGCAGGCGAGCCGCTCGAGGCGCTGCCGCAAGACGTCGGCGATGCCACCGGGCAGATCGTTGGCGAGCGCGCGATACTGGGCGGGCGGGATGCCGAGCCCGTAAAGCGACGCGGGTTGCCGGATCAGCCACCGAAACAACGGCTTCTCGAACACCGGCGCAAGATGCTCGTCGAACAACTGCCTCTGTTCCGCGAGCGTCGAAGCGCGCAGGATCGCGCGCGGATCGCCGCCAAGCATCCGTGCCAGCAGATGGCCGGCACCGATGAACGTGCCAAGCAGGCCATGCCGATAGAAATTGTCGGAGAACTGCGCGATGCGGCGGCGGCCGTTCAACTGCCGCCCTTCCCAATAGGCACGGGAGGCGCGATCCAGACGGGGCGCGATGGAGGATTCATAGGCCTCGACGTTGGCGCTCACGCTGGCATTGCCGAAAAATCGCAGGAACGCATCGTGGTCGGGTAAACCGCGCAAGGCAGCGAGCTTGAGGTGGCCAAGTGCAATATGAGCGCCGTTCAGGTCGACCGCGGTGATCCGCGCCGGGTTTGCCGTCAGATAGGACAGGACATTGCAGCCTCCCGACGCAATCGCGACGACGTGGTCGGTCGGCCGGATCGCGAGCGCGGCCATGTCGACG
>JBQCIZ010000247.1:0-2983 GCA_051953235.1 Nitrobacter sp.
CTATTTCTCGCTGCCGGACGAAAAGGCGGACAGCAAGCCGCCGTTCATCGCGCTGATGTATCACGGCCGCGACACCGGCGCGTATGAACTGCCGGAGGACGAACTCAGCCACTTCATCGCCGAGCGCACCAAGATGATGCGTGCCGGAGATTCGACGCCGATCAACATCAAGCTCAAGGACGGTCAGGTGCTGCGCTTCAGCTGCACTGCCCTGCCTGACGGCGGCCGCATGCTGAGCTATACGCCGGTGACCGATCTCGTGCGTCACACCGACGACCCCGCCGACACCGACTACTACCTGTCGCTGCGCGGCGGCGGTCATCGCTCCCTGATCCGCCACCTGCGCGCGGCGGAATAATTCTCACCGCCAGCCGAGGGCCGGCGCGACGTGGGTGAGAATCGCCTCGACCGCATGGGCGCAGTAATCGACGCCGAGCTGGTTCGGGATCGTCAAAAGCAGCGTGTCGGCCTCGGCGATGGCGTCATCGCCGCGGAGTTGTTCGATCAGCACGTCTGGCTCCGCCGCATAGCTGCGGCCAAAGATCGCCCGCGTCGCCGGATCGATGAAGCCGATCTGGTCTTCTCCTTCGCCGCCATGCCCGAAATAGGCGCGGTCGCGATCGTCCACCAGCGCAAAGATACTACGGCTCACGGACACGCGGGGGTCGCGCGCATGGCCGGCCTCCTTCCACGCTGCACGATAGGCGCGAATTTGTTTCGCCTGCTGGATATGGAAGGGCTCGCCGGTTTCGTCGGACTTCAGTGTCGAGCTCTGCAGGTTCATGCCGCGTTTCGCCGCCCACACCGCGGTCGCATCCGACCCCGCGCCCCACCAGATCCGTTCGCGCAAGCCTTCGGAATGCGGCTCGGGACGCAGTAGCCCGGGCGGATTCGGAAACATCGGCCGCGGATTGGGTTGCGCAAAACCCTGGCCGCGCAGCACGTCGAGGAAGACATCAGCATGACGGCGGCCCATGTCGGCGTCGCTCTCGCCCTCGGCCGGCTGATAGCCGAAGTAGCGCCAGCCGTCGATCACCTGCTCCGGCGAGCCGCGGCTGATGCCGAGTTGCAGCCTCCCGCCTGCGATGAGATCGGCCGCGCCTGCGTCCTCGGCCATGTAGAGCGGATTCTCGTAACGCATGTCGATGACCGCGGTGCCGATCTCGATGCGGCTGGTCTTCGCCCCAACAGCCGCCAGTAGTGGAAATGGCGAGGCGAGCTGACGGGCGAAATGATGCACACGAAAATAGGCGCCGTCGGCGCCGAGCTGTTCGACCGCAACTGCAAGGTCGATCGATTGCAGCAGCACGTCGCTGGCGGAGCGGGCCTGCGATTGCGATGACGGCGTCCAGTGCCCGAACGAGAGAAAACCGATCTTTTTCATGATGCCCCTTGCGAGCGGCCGCCGGAAGCCGGCGTCTCGCTTTACGCCGGCGGCGGGCGCAGCCTACAGTCGCACGCCCTTGCCGGCACCGGACAGGTAGGATCGGCGGCGCGGAATTTCAAATGCGGAGCCGACGATGCCCGATGATCTGATTGTCCGTCCCGTGGTACGGGGCGACTACGCGCAATGGCTGCCGCTGTGGGACGGCTACAACGCTTTCTACGAGCGCTCCGGCCCGACGGCGCTCGATCCCGAAATCACCCGGATGACCTGGGCGCGGTTCTTCGACGCCTATGAGCCGGTGCATGCACTGGTTGCGGAAAGCGGAGGCCGACTGCTCGGCCTCACGCACTATCTCTTCCATCGCAGCACGACGGCGATCGCCCCGAACTGCTACCTGCAGGACCTCTTCACCAGCGCGGCCGCACGCGGCAAAGGCGTCGGGCGGGCGCTGATCGAAGGCGTCTACGAACGAGCGAGGACGGCGGGATCGCCGCGCGTCTACTGGCAGACGCACAAGACCAACCACACCGCGATGCAGCTCTACGACAAGGTGGCGGAGAATTCCGGCTTCGTGGTCTATCGCAAGCTGCTGTAAGCCACGCCGATTTGGCTGGCGTTGGCGCTGGGGACAAGTCCCTTCATGTCACCGCGATGTTACAAACCGCGTCTAGCGTTGAACCGCGTCTGATCCAGCCCCCCGTCAGGGATCACGCGCCTCAAAGCGGTCCCCGTCAGTCGCCGCGTCTGACCGGGGCCGCACTTTTTTATTTGCGCGGCACCGTGCAGACGAAGCTTTCGCTCACCTCGGATGAGCTTCTCCGGGATGCTGTCCCGCCCTTTGCGGCAACAGCAGCAGGCAGATAACAATGAAGGCCGCGAGAACCGCAGAAGCGGTGAAACGGCTGAAGTCCAGCCCGCCCTGGCTCAGCGGCTTGTCGAGCAAGTCGCCGACCGTTGCGCCAAGCGGCCGCGTCAGGATGAATGCCGCCCAGAACAGAAGCGTGCGCGATATGCCGGTGAAAAAATAGCAGCCCGCGACCACGGCCAGCGCCGCCGCAAAGACCAGTGCAGCCCATTCAAAACCAAGACCATTGCTATCGGCCATCCAGTCGCCGAGCGCCGTGCCCAGCGTCTGCGAGAACAGGATCGCAGCCCAGTAGAACAACTCGACCCGCGGTCTCGTCACGGTATTCACCGAGATCGACCCCTCGGAACGGTACCAGACAAAGAGCGCCGTCATCAGCAGGATGAAAAGAATCAGCGACCCGCCGGGATAACCAACGCCAAGCGAGCGGTCGGCGAAGTCGGCCATCGTGGTTCCGGCTGTCGTGGTCGCGACGATGACGGTCCAATAGAGGAACGGCCGGAACGAGGTCGCCGCGATCTGCAGCGCGACAGCGGCTGCGAAGAGTCCGATGAAGATGACGCTGCTGACCGCGTAGCCGAGATTCATCGACATCGAGACGGCGTCGCCGGCGGTCTCGCCGAGAGTTGTGGCGGCGATCTTGACGATCCAGAAAATCAGGGTGACTTCCGGGACCTTGCTCACGACGCGTTCAGCGCTGGTCATGCGATGCAACTCCTGCTTCAGATAGT
>JBQCIZ010000248.1:0-3041 GCA_051953235.1 Nitrobacter sp.
CATATCCTGCTGATGTTTTCCTGCACGCCCGCGGACGACTGGATGCGCAGTCCCGGCACCGTCAATGCGGGGCAATCCTGGAGCTACAACATTCCGGCGCGGCCCAACGACACCATCACGCTGCAGGCGCGTGCGCTCGACAAATTCATCAAGCGCGAGCGGCTGTTCGTGGTGCACGACAATGTTTTCTTCAATCAGCACGGCGAGGTGATCTGCTCGGGCCGTGGCTGGACCATCCGGCCGCAATAGGGGGAGCGACGCATGACGACCACATTCGACGCTCTGAAGGCCGGCGACAGCATCGAAGGACCGAGCTTTGAGGTCTCGCGGGAATCGATCCGCCTGTTCTGCGATGCCTCGCTCGACTACAACCCGCTGCATCTCGACGACGACTACATGAAGGGCAATTTTGGCCGGACCAATTTTGGCGGGATCATCATGCACGGCATGAACAACTTTGGTCTGATCTCGCGGATGATCACCGACTGGGCCTATCCCGCCGGCGCGATTCACCGCCGCCTGGAGACGCGCTGGGTCAAGCCGGTGAAGCCAGGCGATACCATCCAGCCGACCGGGGTCATCAAATCGAAGCAGGAAACCGCGAAATCGCGCTGGGTGCTGATCGACGTGCTGGTGCGGAATCAGCAGGGCGACAAGGTCGCGACCGGGGAGGCGATGGTCGAGTTCCCGCGGCCAGCCTGACACCAAGGGGCGGAAATCGCCGTGGATCGGCCGAATTCAGCCTGAATCGCGGATTTTAGTCCGCGGACGGGCAGTTATGAGCCCGTTTCCATTGACATTCCGGGGGCGCATGGCCTAGAAACCGCGCGTCCCGGGCGGCTTGGCCGCGAGCTGGGGTAAAGCCTATATTGCTGTTTTTCGGCCTGTCGCACACGGCCTTTGGAAGATCAGGAACGTCCCATGAAGGTCCGCAACTCGCTGAAATCGCTGCGCGCGCGTCATCGCGACAACCGTCTGGTCCGCCGCAAGGGCCGGGTTTACGTCATCAACAAGACCCAGCGCCGCTTCAAGGCCCGCCAGGGCTGATCAAGGCTGATTGCGCACTCGCGCTTTCTCGTATCACAGCCCTTTGACGCGCCTCGCGCTTTGCGGGGCGTTTTGTTGCGTCTAGACTCCTGTGATGCAACCGAGATTCCCTGTGCTCATGTGGTTCGGACTTCTGCTTTTGGGCGCGGGAGTTCAGTTGCCCACGGCCGCATTCGCCCAGGCGCCGCCCCGCAGCGGGCCGCAGATTTCCCCGCCTGAAACCACCGAACCGAAGGCGCTCCCGCAGCCGCCTGCCAACCTGCCGCGGGCCCCCAAGGACCGCGCCCATGGGCTCGACTTCCTTTTCGGTGCGCTGAAGGCCGCGCCGGATGAGGACAGCGCCAAACACGTCGAGGCGCGGATCTGGGCGTTGTGGAGCCAGACCTCGAGCGACACCACCGCGCTCCTGATGCAGCGGGTCAAGGTCGCGACAGATGCCAAACAATTCGACGTCGCACTGAAACTGCTCGATGCCGTGATCAAGCTGCATCCCGACTATATCGAAGGATGGAATCGGCGCGCCACGCTCTACTACATGCAGAACGACTATCAGCATTCGCTGGAAGACATCGAGCAGATCCTGGTGCGCGAACCCCGCCACTTCGGCGCGCTGGCCGGACTCGGCATGATCATGCAGGAACTTGGCGACGACAGGCGCGCGCTCGATGCCTTCCGCAAGGCGCTCGCGATCAATCCGCACATCGAGAATATTCCCGATATCGTCAAGACGCTGACCGAGAAGGTCGAGGGTCGCGATATCTGACCGTCAGCAAACTCCGGCTAGCGCCGGTCTGAAGCCGATCGTCGACAGCGAAAGCGACCGGCTCATCGCCGGTGGCACTTCTTGTCAATGCAGCGTGTTGCCTTCGCGCGTTGCCGCATAAAGCCGCTGCAACTCGTCTTCCAGATGCTCGTTGACCATCAGCAGCGCTCTGAGCGCGCCGCGAATGTCACCGTTGCATGACGCCACGATCTCGTCGATGGCGTCGTCGCCTGCTTCAAAAGTCATGTAAAATTCTCCGTTCATAAACGCCGCCACTCTCCGCCGAGATCGTGAACAATTTTTGTAGGGTCGTTTGTGTTCCTGTGGATAATGTGGATAACACCCCGGCCGGAGACGGCGGACTGCTCTGAAATCCCTGCATAAGTCGCCGTACCCGGTCTTCGGTCCCTGGTGAAACCGGCCGTTTCCATCTCCGTAGCTCATTCGTGCGAAAGGCCTTTCGGATTTTCACCATGATCGTTGTCGGGATCGCCGCGGCGCTGGCAGGGCTGGCGCTGGTCACGCAGGCTGGCGTTCTGGTCCTCAATCGCCTGCATCCCGCGACGGGCGACATGATCGACGTTGCCGGTGGCCGTTTGCATGTCGTGGACATCGGGCCGCGCGACGCCACCACGCCGCCGATCGTGATGATCCACGGCGCGAGTTCGAATCTGGAAACGATGCGTCAGCCGCTCAGCGAGATGCTGGCAAAGAACCATCGCGTTATTCTGATCGACCGGCCCGGCCATGGCTGGAGTCGCCGCGACCGGCTGTCCGATTCGACGCCCGCCGTTCAGGCCCGCATGATCGACGAGGCGCTGGGCAGACTCGGTGTGACCGGCGCTATCCTCGTGGTGCATTCGTGGGCCGGAGCGATCGGCTCGCTGATGGCGCTGGATTATCCGGCTCGCGTGGCGGGCCTCGTGATGTTGGCGCCGGTCGCCTATCCGTGGCCGGGCGGAGTTGGTCTCTACAACAAGATCGTAACCACGCCCGTGCTGGGACCGCTGCTCGCGTACACCATCACGCTGCCGCTTGGATTGATTCTGGCCGAGCCGGGCACGCGCGCTGTCTTCCTGCCGCAAACGATGCCGCCGAATTACGTGCGGGATGCCGCGATTTCGCTCGTGCTGCGGCCGCGCGAGTTTCTGGCCAACGCCTGGGACCTTGTCACGCTGAAAGCCGCCATCATCGCGCAGGCTCCGCGCTATTCCGCCATCAAGGTGCCGAC
>JBQCIZ010000249.1:0-5760 GCA_051953235.1 Nitrobacter sp.
GCGTCGGCTCCTGAAACACGAATCCGATGGAGCGCCCTCCCCCGGCGACGCGGACCGTGCCCGATGTCGGCGCGCTCAATCCGGCGATGATCCGCAGCGCGGTGGACTTTCCGCATCCCGACGGCCCGAGCAGCGCGACGAGATCGCCGTCGCGCACATCGAGATCGAACGGCCCCAGCGCCGCGACGCCGCTGTCATAGCGTTTTGTGACGCCTTTCAAGCTCACGGCGAACCCGGCACGCGGACGAGCATCGCTTCCGGACATCGCTAAGGCGGTTTCGGTCATCGGGCGCCGGGTTCTACTTTTTGGGCCGCAAGTCGAGGCCAACGCCCTTGTTGACGAATTGCAGCGTGTAGGCCTTGCGGAAATCGATGTCGCGGCGAACGACGCCCGCCCGCACCATCTTGTCGAAGAAATTCGCATAGCGCGCGTCGTTCATGGCGCCGATGCCGTCGCGAAGCGCGTCCCCGGAATCGACGATGCCATACGCCTTCATCTTGCTGACCGAATAGGCCAGCAGATCGTCGGTCATGTCGGGATTGAGTTTCTTGATCATGGCGTTGCCGGCCGTGTTGTCGCCGTACAGATAGGTATACCAGCCGATGATCGAGGCGTCGACGAAGCGCTGCACGAGATCCTGCTTGTTCTCGACCAGATCGCGGCGGGTCTCGATCAAGGTCGAATAGGCATTGAAGCCGGCATCGGCGAGAAGGATCACGGTCGGCTTGAAGCCTGCCTGCTTCTCGACCGCGAACGGCTCCGACGTGACGTAGCCCTGCATCGCGCTCTTCTTGTCGGCAAGAAACGGCTGGGCGTTGAAGGTGTATGGTTTGACCTTCGCCTCGCTGAATCCATATTCGGATTTCAGCCACTGGAAGTAGCTGACGATCCCCTCCTTGGAGACGAACAGCGTCAGGGGTTTGAGATCTTCCAGCTTGGCGACCCTGGATTCCGGATGCGCGAGAAACACCTGCGGGTCCTTCTGGAAAATCGCCGCCACCGCGACGACCGGAACCTTGTTGGCGACCGCATCGAACGATTGCAGCGTGTTCGCGCTCATGAAGAAATCGAGCTTGCCGGCGACCAGCAGAGCCCGGTTGTTCACATTGGGACCACCGGGAACGATGGTCACGTCCAGGCCATATTTCTTGTAGGTGCCATCGGCCAGCGCCTGAAAGAAGCCGCCATGCTCGCCTTCAGCGACCCAATTTGTGCCAAATGAAACCTTGTCCAGCACCGGTTCGGCAATAGCCGGTCGCGCAAGGTCAAGCGCCAGCACCAGCCCGGCCGTTAACGTTCGCAGGACAAGGGCAACGCGCATCATTGGACTCCGTCGATCATTCTGGCCCATGATAAGGACATGATGGGAAGCGACCGGATCGGCGCGAATCCTTGGATTGCGCCCGCGGTCATCGGACACGATAACCTAACCCGCATTTAAGTACGATGAAACGCCGCGCACGATGACCCGCATGCCTCCTTTCGACTGGTCTGCCATCCGCTGGTCCGAGACGCCGTCGGCGACGGCAGCGAATTGGATCGCGGTGCTGCCCTTGGCTGCGACCGAACAGCATGGGCCGCACCTGCCGCTCACCACCGACGTGTTGATCGCCGACGCCTATCTCGCGCGGGTGCGCGAACTGTTGCCGCCGGATATCCCTGCCATATTCCTGCCGGTGCAGCCGATCGGTATCTCCACCGAGCACACCGATTTTCCGGGTACTCAGACTCTGAGCAATGAGGCGGCGCTGAAGGCCTGGACCGCGCTCGGCGAAGACGTGGCGCGCACCGGAATCAAGAAGATCGTGATGGTGTCGAGCCACGGCGGCAACAGCGCTGCAATGATGATGGTGGCGCAGGACCTGCGCGCGCGCCATCGCATGCTTGCGGTCACCACCGCGTGGTCGCGCTTCGGCGCACCGGACAGGCTGTTCGACGCAGAAGAAT
This sequence comes from Nitrobacter sp., assembly GCA_051953235.1. Taxonomy (GTDB): domain Bacteria; phylum Pseudomonadota; class Alphaproteobacteria; order Rhizobiales; family Xanthobacteraceae; genus Nitrobacter. The sequence continues at coordinate 1,949 of JBQCIZ010000249.1, forward strand.
TACGCCACGGTATTCACGGCGGCGCGGTGGAAACGTCGATCATGCTGGCGCGCTATCCGCACGAGGTACGGCGCGAGCGCATCGCCGCCTTTCATCCTGCAAGTATCGCGATCGAAAGGAGCTATCGTTGGCTCAGTACGCAACGGCCGGCGGCATTTGCGTGGCAGACGCAAGACCTTCATCCGAGCGGCGCTGTCGGCGACGCGACGCAGGCTACGCCTGAAAAGGGCGAACGGCTGATCGAGCATGGCGCGCGTGCGTTCTGCGAATTGCTGTCCGACGTGCAGCGGTTCGATATGACGACGCTCAAGGACGGGCCACTCGCTCAGGCTTAGCCAGCCGGCTTGAAACAATCGCAACCGCCGCGAAGCCGGATTGAAACCAAACTCTTTCGAACCGGAATCGAAGACGCCTCCACCAATGGTCATCGTGGCCGCACCGGCCGCATGACCAAGATGGAGTTACTCAATGTCGATCAAGACCAAGGTTGCCGCTGTCGCACTCGTTGCTCTCACCGCCACCGGCATGGTCGCCGGCTCGACACAACATGCCGATGCCAAGGGCCTTGGTCTCGGACTCGGCATTGCTGCCGGTGTGATCGGCGCGGCAGCGGTCGGCAGCGCCATCGCTGCTGACGGCTATTACTACGACGGCTATCGCCGCTGCGGCTGGGTTCGTCAGTACGATGCCTTCGGCAACTATGTCGGCCGCGTCCGGGTCTGCGACTGATCGCAACACCGAGGCGGCGATACAGCCGCACACCGCAATATTTTACAGACGACCCGCCCAGTCTCCGGACGGGTCGTTTCGCATGCCCAATCCCGGAAAATGCCAGCCAGCAGCGAGCTGGCTGTCACGCCAACGTCATCCGGCAATGGGATGTACCCTCACTTCCTAGCCAATATAGTTGCAATTGCGAATTAGTTGCAATAATAATTGGGAATACAAGCGGCTCCGGGCCGATCAGGCGCGAGCGTATCGATGGCGGAATCGCTATCAAACGGTCCTACTATGCGGACCTGCGCCATCTGCCGGACCGCGGGAGACTGGCGACGCGTTTTGGCGGTCGGATGGAAGACAATGACTACGACAAGGCCTAGCCGACGCCAGTGGAGCGCCCCGATGCGGCTGACACGGCCTCACCGGCGCCTAAGGCATGCCGCGCTGGCTAGTGCGGCTTTAGGCGTGCTGGCGTCGAACGGCTTTGCTTTTGCTGCGGATTTCGGCCTTGCACGCCCCGTCGAGGCGATCCCCCAACCTGTTATCGATTGGACCGGACTCTATTTCGGCGCCCACGCCGGCTTCGGCGGGGGCCGGTCGGCGACTACACTTCTCGACCCGGCACCTACCACCGGGCGCCACGATTTCGGCGGCATCATCGGCGGCTTGCAGGCCGGCTACAATATCCAGCTTCCCTCGGGGCTGCTGCTCGGCGCCGAGGCGGACGTCTCGTTTCCGAGCTACATCGAATCCAACTCGATCGTCTCGTCGCTGGCGACCGCGCGCGGCGATGTCATCCATCAATGGGACTTTGTCGGAACGGCGCGTGGCCGGATCGGCTACGCGAAGGGCCCCTGGCTTGCCTATGCCACCGGCGGCTTTGCCTGGGCCGGCGAGCGTTACCTGAACACTTTGCCGTCGGGCGATCAGGAGAAGGCGCTGAACATCCGCCTCGGCTGGGCCGCTGGAGCGGGACTCGAATATGCATTCGCACCGCATTGGAGCGCCCGCCTCGAATATCTCTATTACCGGTTCAACAAGACCAACGTTCAGTTTCCATCGAGCATGCAATACGCCGCGACGATGGACATGCAGGCGATCCGCGTCGGCCTCAACCGCAAGCTGGACTGGTCCACACCCGGTGCCGATCTCCCGCTCAAAACCTTGACCGATCCCGAATCCGATCGTTGGGAGATTCACGGCCAGACCACCTATCTCGGCCAGGGCTATCCGGCGTTCCGCGCGCCCTACAGCGGCCCCAACAGCCTGACGCCCTCAGCGCAGTATCAGGCGACGTGGAGCAACAGCCTGTTCCTGAACGCGCGGCTGTGGGATGGCGGCGAGGTCTATTACAATCCTGAACTGCTGCAGGGCTTTGGCCTCAGCGATACCGTGGGCGCAGCGGGCTTCCCGAGCGGCGAGGCGCAGAAGTCCAACTTCCCCTATCCGCACTACAACACCTCGCGGCTGTTCGTGCGCCAGACCTTCGGCTTCGGCGGCGAGCAGGAGGATCTGCCGAGCGGACCGACGCAACTCGCCGGCAAGGCCGACATCTCGCGGTTGACGCTGCAGGCCGGCAAATTCGCGGTCACCGACGTGTTCGACGGCAACGCCTATGCCAAGGACACGCGCAAGGATTTCATGAACTGGTCGATGTGGGCGCCGGGCGCCTTCGACTATTCCGCCGACAAGGTCGGACTGAGTTACGGCGTCACCGCCGAACTCAACCAGAAACAATGGGCACTGCGCGGCGGCTATTTCCTGATGGACTCCGAGTCCAACTCGAACAGTTTCGACACCCGCCTGTTCCAGCGCGGCGAGTATGTACTGGAGCTGGAAACACGCTATTCGCTGTTTGGCCAGCCCGGCAAGCTGCGCACCATCGGCTGGCTCAACAGCGCCTACATGGGCAGCTATCGCGATACGCTGAACAACCCGGCATTCAATCTCGACATCGCGCAGACCCGCACCGGCCGCATCAAGTACGGCTATGTCATCAACCTCGAGCAGGCCGTCACCGATGACATCGGACTGTTCGGCCGCTGGAGCTGGAACGACGGCAAGACCGAGATCATGGCGTTCACCGACATCGATTCCAGCCTCTCGCTCGGCACCTCGATCAAGGGCACGCGCTGGGGCCGGCCGGACGACGTGATCGGACTCGGGGGCGCCATCAACGGCCTGTCAAAGGATCATCGCGACTTCATCGCCGCCGGCGGACTCGGCGTCCTGATCGGCGACGGCCAGCTCAACTACCGCAACGAGCGCGTGCTCGAGGCCTATTATGCCTACGCCCTGAACAAGCAACTCACTTTGACCGCCGATTATCAGCTTATCACCAATCCCGCCTACAACGCCGACCGCGGCCCGGTCTCGGTGTTCTCCGGACGATTGCACGGAGAGTTTTGAATTCAACGTCATTCCGGGGCGCGAGTGAAACGAGCGAACCCGGAATCCCGAGGATCTAGATTTCGGGTCTGCGCTGTGCGAGAACACTGCGCGTTACTCGCTTCGCGCATCCCGGAATGACAAGTTATGATGCCGGTGCGAAGGAATCCGCCTGCGCCTGGGCCCAAGCGTCGCGGAAGCGCGGATCGGCGGTGCCGTCGATCAATTCACCGGGCCGCAGCGACGGGTACAGCTTGTCGAACGACGCCACCTCGGTGTTGGAGACGCGCTGCGTGAAATGAATCGGCCGGATCTCCTGCGGATGCTCGAGGCCGGCAGCGGCGATCAGTTCGGTCAGTGCTTGCAGCGTCGCGTGGTGATAGTTGAAGACGCGTTCGACCTTGTGCGGCACCACCAGCGCACGGTTGCGTGAGGGATCCTGCGTCGTCACGCCGGTCGGGCAGCGATCGGTATGGCAGCTCAACGACTGGATGCAGCCGAGCGCAAACATGAAGCCCCGCGCCGAATTGCACCAGTCGGCGCCGAGCGCCATGGCCCGGGCGATGTCGAAGGCTGTGGCGATCTTGCCGGAGGCGCCGATCCTGATGCGGTCGCGCGCGCCGATGCCGATCAGCGCATTGTGCACGAAGTTGACGCCCTCGCGCATCGGCATGCCGAGATGGTCCATGAATTCCAGCGGTGCT
>JBQCIZ010000250.1:0-3676 GCA_051953235.1 Nitrobacter sp.
CATCGATCACTTTCACGAGCGACTTGCGGCCAGCTTCGGCATCCATCACCTGACCGAACAGTTTTGCGGGCAGATCGAGATAGACGCCGCCGGGACGGCCGGACACCGCGGCGCGGATCGCGCGGGCAAGGCCGATGCCGAGGTCCTGCGCATGCAATACGCGGAACGCCGCCTTGCAGAGCGGTTTTGCGATCGCGAGTTGATCCATTTCCTCGTAGTCGCCCTGCTGAAGGTCGACGATCTCGCGCTCGGACGATCCCGAGATCAGGATCATCGGAAAGCAATTGGTCGTGGCGTGGGCGAGGGAGGTCAGGCCGTTGAGGAAGCCCGGAGCCGACACCGTGAGGCAGACGCCGGGCTTTTTGGTGAGGAAGCCGGCGATCGATGCGGCGTAGCCGGCATTCTGTTCGTGCCGGAACGACAGCACGCGAATGCCAGCGGCCTGCGCCATGCGGCCGAAGTCGGTAATCGGAATGCCCGGAACGCCGTAGATCGTGGTCAGGCCGTTGAGCTTGAGCGCATCGATGATGAGATTGAAGCCGTCGGTCAGTTCACGTTCGGCTTCAACGGCATTTGCAGTCATGCTCTGTACAGTTGCGGACATCCCGCTCTTCTCCCTGATCTTCGTGACGGACGACTTCGTCGTCTTCTTGTTGTGCGTCAGCGGTTACGTAAACAACTCCTGGCCATGGGCTTCGACATAAGCCGCTAACCCAAGCGTATGGTCGCGCGCGCGCTTCTCGGCGAGTTCGGTATTGCGCTCCTCGAGCGCTTCGATGATCGCCATGTGCTCGGGCAGCGAGACCGCGGTGCGATCGGTACGGCCGATGGTCAACTGACGGTAGCCGCGCACGTGCAGCAGGATGTCGTTGGTCATGTCGATAAGCGTCGGCGACTCGCTGAGCGAGATCAGCGCCTGGTGGAAGGCGATGTTCGCTTTCGAGTATTCCTCGACGTGATCCTGGGGCAGGCGGTCCTTGTTGAAGTTCTTGAAGAAGTCGCGCAGCGCCGAGATGTCTTTCTTGCGCGCCGTGGTCGTGATCAGACGCGCTGCCATGCTCTCGAGCGCCGCCCAGGCGCGGATCATGTCGACGATTTCGGTTTTGGTCCGGCGGACAACGACGATACCCCGGCGTGGAACCGTTTTTACGAAGCCGTCCTGCTCGAGCATCGCAATCGCTTCGCGGATCGGGGTACGGCTGACGCCAAGGCGCTCCGACAGTGCGCGCTCATCGAGCATGACCTGCTCGGGCGAGGCATAGATATCCATCTTCAAAATGGCTTCCTTCAAGGCGTCATACGCCTTGTTCTTGAAGCTCGTTTCCGGAGCGATCCGGACGATGGCGATATCTGCCTCGGCCATTACGGGAGATGCCTTGGTTGATTTCGAATCGGGCATGACAAAGCTCCTAAGAAAGGAGTTCCGTTATACCAGATTATTGTAGGATATTTTTTGGCATACCAAATGCCAGCGTGTCAAGATGTCTATATTTTATGGACATCGGCACCGCAAGCTGCCTTGACAATCGTCAATCTGGCATACCAAATGCCATAGGAAGAAAGACCCTGATCATGCAGGATTGCGGGCATCGTTCATGCCGCAAGCGGGCAAGCATTTGCGGTCAGGTCACGACGAGCGGACCGTTCGCGCGCCGTGCAGCCCGAGACAAAAAAGACCCGAAGGAGGAATGCCATGTCTCAATCCAAGGATGCGGTTCGCAAAATTCTCGATGCGGTCAAAGCGGACAAACGCACGAGTCTGACAGCGCCGGAAGGCAAGCTGGTGTGCGACGCCTACGGAATTCCGGTGCCAGGCGAGGGCGTGGCAAAGTCCGCAGGCGAAGCAGCAAAGCTCGCCTCCGGCATGGGCTTTCCGGTCGTGATGAAGATCGTTTCGCCGGACATTCTGCACAAGACCGAGGCCGGCGGCGTCATTGTCGGCGTCAAGACCGCAGCCGATGCCGAAAAGGCCTACGACACCATTCTGGCCAACGCCAAAAAGTACAAGGCGGATGCCAAGATCGAAGGCGTACAGGTTCAGCAGATGCTGGCCGGAGGGACCGAGGTCATCGTCGGGTCGATCACCGACGGCTCGTTCGGCAAGCTGGTGGCGTTCGGTCTCGGTGGTGTGCTGGTCGAGGTGTTGAAGGATGTGACCTTCCGCCTGGCACCGGCGACCAAGGCAGATGCGCTGTCGATGCTCGACGGCATCCAGGCCAAGGAGATGTTGAAGGGCGTGCGCGGCGGCGACCCCGTCAACCGCGAGGCGCTGGCCGACGTGATCGTGAAGGTCTCGCAGCTCGTCACTGACTTCCAGGAGATCGTGGAGCTCGACCTCAATCCGGTCTTTGCGACCAAGAAGGATGCCGTTGCGGCCGACGTGCGTATCGTCGTCGACTTCAATTACAAGCCGCGGCCGGCGCCGCGCCCGACCGCCGAGATCGTGGCTGCGATGAATCGCATCATGATGCCGAAATCGGTCGCCGTCGTCGGTGCGTCCTCGGAAGAGGGCAAGATCGGCAACTCCGTGATGAAGAACCTCATCAACGGCGGTTATAAGGGCGAGATCTATCCGATCCATCCGAAGGCCGACGAGATTATGGGCCGCAAGGCCTACAAGACCGTCAAGGATGTGCCGGGCGTGATCGACGTCGCGGTGTTCGCGATCCCCGCCAAATTCGTCGCCGGCGCGCTGGCCGAATGCGGCGAGAAGAAAATTCCGGGTGCGGTCCTCATTCCGTCGGGCTTTGCGGAGGCCGGTGCGCCCGAGTTGCAGGCGGAAATCGTCGAAGTCGGCAAGAAATACGATATCCGCCTGATGGGGCCGAATATCTACGGCTTCTACTATACGCCGTCGAACCTCTGCGCGACGTTCTGCACCGCCTACGATGTGAAGGGCTCGGCCGCGCTGTCGTCGCAGTCCGGCGGTATCGGCATGGCGATCATCGGCTTCTCGCGTTCGGCGAAGATGGGCGTGTCGGCGATCGTCGGTCTTGGCAACAAGTCCGATCTCGATGAGGACGACCTGCTGGCGTTCTTCGAGCAGGATCCGAACACAAGCGTCGTCGCGATGCATTGCGAGGATCTGAAGGACGGACGGGCTTTCGCCAGCGCCGCCAAGCGTGTGGCGGCGAAGAAGCCCGTGATCGTGCTGAAAGCGGGCCGCACATCCGCTGGCGCAAAGGCTGCCGCCTCGCATACCGGCGCACTCGCCGGCAACGACAAGATCTACGAGGACGTCCTGAAACAGTCGGGCGTCATTCGCGCGCGGTCGCTGCGGCAGTTGCTTGATTTCGCACGCGGCGTGCCCGTGCTGCCAACGCCGAAGGGTGAGAACGTCCTCATCATCACCGGCGCCGGCGGTTCGGGTGTGTTGCTGTCGGACGCCGTCGTCGACAACGGGCTGTCGCTGATGGCGATGCCGAAAGATCTCGATGCTGCGTTCCGGAAGTTCATTCCGCCGTTCGGCGCGGCCGGCAACCCTGTCGATATCACCGGCGGCGAACCGCCGATTACCTACGTCAACACCGTCAAACTCGGTCTCACCGACGATCGCATTCACTCGCTGATCCTCGGCTATTGGCACACCATCGTCACGCCGCCGATGGTGTTCGCGAAGAACATGGTCGAGGTGAAGAACGAGATGAAAGCCAAGGGCATCGAGAAGCCGATGGTG
>JBQCIZ010000251.1:0-6641 GCA_051953235.1 Nitrobacter sp.
CAGATTGTCCTCGCGCAGCTTGCCGTTGCGGGAGAAGAAGTCCTCGATCGGATGCTTGCGCATTTCGGCGGCGACCTTGAGCGGATCGTCGGTGCCCGTCGCCTTGATCGCCTCGAGATAGTGCATCACGGACGAGTAGACCCCCGCCTGCCACATGGTCGGCATCTGGTTCATCTTGGCGAAATAACGCTTCGACCATTCGCGGGTCTTGTCGTCCATGTCCCAGTAGAACGAGGTCGTCAGCAATAGACCCTGCGCCGCCGGCAATCCGAGCGAGTGGATATCCGTGATCAGCGCAAGCAGCGCCGCCATCTGCTGGCCACCCTTGAACACGCCGAACTCGGCGCCGGTCTTGATCTCGTTGCCGTTGTTCGGCGGACCGCCAGCGATGCCGATGATCTTGGCCTTGGACGCCTGCGCCTGCAGCACGAACGACGACAGGTCCGGCGTTGCAAAAGGAGGTCGCACGGCGCCGAGCACCTTGCCGCCCATTTTCTTCACGACGTCCGACGCGTCCTTTTCAAGCGAGTGGCCGAAGGCATAGTCGTCGGTGATGAAGAACCAGCTGTCGCCGCCGCGCTTGACGACCGCCTGTGCCGTACCAGCGGCCAGCGCATGGGTGTCGAACACCCACTGGATTGCATAGGGCGAGCAGAACTTTCCGTGGAAGTCGGCAGTGCCGGTCGAGTGGACGATCAGCAACTTCTTCTTCTCGTTGGCGATGTTCTGGACGGCAAGACCAACGGCCGAGACCGGCACGTCGACGATAAGGTCGACCTGCTCGACGTCGTACCACTTCCGCGCGATGCCCGCGCCGATGTCCGGCTTGAGCTGGTGGTCGCCAACGATGACGCTGATCGGCTTGCCCAGCACCTTGCCGCCGAAATCCTCCACCGCCATCTGGGCGGCGGTGACCGATCCCTTGCCTGTGGGCGTTGAAGCGGGGCCATTCATATCGGTGAGAACGCCGATCTTGACGACGTCGTCGGATACCTGGGCGAACGCCGACGGCACAGCCAGGAATGCCGCCGCCAGCGTACCGGCAAACATCGCATACTTCATCGAACTCATGTGTCTCCTCCCGTGCCGGGCTCTTTGGCCATCGGCTTTGTGACGTGGGGATGCAGGCATCCCGAAACGCTTTTGTGCCTGCAATCCGCAAGCCGCGTCAATGCGGCGAAGGGCGGTCATCGGCGGGGCGGATGCAGATGGGTAAACCGGTAGCGCTGCCGTGCGCCAAGGCGGACTTTGCTGCAGTGCGCCGACCGTAGGTCCGCGGCGTTAAGCGCTAACGTTATGGCCCAGCCAATCGATCGCCGCGCTGGTGCCGCCACGCCCGTGTGGAATGCCAAGTGCGGCGAGGCCGACCTCGACTACGCCGAGCGTACCGAGGATCATCGGCGCATTGACGTGGCCCATGTGCGCAATGCGGAAAGCGCGCCCCGACAGATCGCCGATGCCGGTGCCGAGCACGACGCCGCACTTGTCCTTGCAATAGGCCTGCAGAAGAGCGGGATCGTGACCGTCACCGATGCGAACCGTGGTGACCGTGTTGGCCCGTTCGGCCGGCGCCTCAATGTTGAAGGACAGGACTTGCTCCTCCGACCATGCCGCGACCGCGCGGCGGACGGTTTCGGCCAGCAGGCGATGGCGCAGGAAGACGTTGTCGAGTCCTTCCGCGAACAGCATGTCGAGGGCTTGCCGCAAGGCGAACAGCAGGTGCACCGGGGCTGTGCCGGCATATTTGCGATAGTGCTCGACGCCCTCGCGCTCGCTCCAGTCCCAGTAGGGCGTTCGCAGGCCCGCAGTCTTGTGCACTTCGCGCGCGCGATCGTTGACCGCGACAAAGCCGAGCCCCGGCGGGGTCATCAGGCCCTTCTGCGAGGCGGACATGGCGACGTCGATACCCCACGCATCCATCTCGAATGGCATGCAGCCGAGCGAGGCCACCGCGTCGACCATGAACAGCGCCTTGTGGTTCGCGGCCTTGATGGCGCGGCCAATGGCCGGGATGTCGTTGAAGGCGCCCGACGCGGTATCGACCTGCACCACCACGATCGCCTTGATCTTGCCTTCGGTATCCTGGCGCAGCCGCGCCTCGACCTCGGCGGGACGGACCGCGCGGCGGACGTCGCCCTTGAGGACCTCAACCTCGACACCCATGGCGCTCGCGGCGTTGCCCCAGTTGATGGCGAAGCGGCCGCTCTCGAGCACCAGGATCTTGTCGCCGCGAGACAGCACGTTGCTGAGCACGGCTTCCCAGGCGCCATGGCCGTTGGCGATATAGATGTAGGTGTGTCCCTTGGTCGCGAACAGCCGTCCGAGATCGCGCAACAAACCGTCGGTCAGTTGCACCATCGCATCGGAATAGATGTCGAGGGCCGGGCGATGCATCGCCTGCAAGACCTCGTCGGGCATCGTGGTGGGGCCGGGGATAGCCAGAAATTCACGTCCCGCTCGAACGACCATTGTCTTTTTCTTTCTGCTTTTCCTGCTGAATCAACGGACGCGATATGTGGCGCAAGGCGTGGCGCGAAATCAAGGCGGATGGCGCCATCGGGCGTTCGCGAAGGGCAGCCATGACGTTTAGCGTGATGGCAATTTCTCCAGCGCGGACCGCACCTGTTGCCAGATATCGTCCTTGATCTCGGTGGCCATCGGGCTCGGAATATCGAGGACGGGACCAGACCGCTTCGCGCAGGCCACCACCAGTGTCAGAAGCCAGACCTCGCCGTCGGTGTAGTAGAGGTCGCCGCCGCCGTTGCGCCCGGCCACCGTCGGTCCGACGCCGGTGACCTGATATTTGGCGTCGACCATACCGGCCGTCTCTAGAGTGGTGGCGAGCAACTGCCGTTCGGCATCGATGTCGGCGCCGATGTGATGGGTCACGGCCCCGGTGTACTTGCTGATGCCGACGCTCCGGTCGAAGGTCGCATCGCCGAGCCAGACCGGACGGCCCTCCACGCCTTTGTCCAGCACCTTCCAGAAACGGACATGATGGCGGGTATCGGCGCTGGCGCCGGCCGGTTTCTCGAAAGCCAGATCCTCGCGCCGTCCCTGATAATAAAGGTGGCTGACCGGGGCGTCGCGATAGGGCCGGTCGAGCAACACGCTTCCCGCGATTTCGAGACTTGATCGCAGCGTGATTGGGTCGGCCGGATACCAGCCGGCGGCATGCATGGCGCACACGATGTCTTTCTCGCTGCCGATCAGGCCGACGTTGATGGGATCGCCGGGAATGCCCTGCGCCGTGCGCGTCACCATCGGCAATCCCGCGAGCCCCTTCTGATGCTCGTAATGGGTCCACAGCGCAGGCAGCACGAAATAGGCAACGACCACGTAGGCTGCGATCGCGACGCATGTGATCAGCGCCGCGCGTCTCAGGCGGCCGTGCCGGAGCGGTGCAGGACGCCCGGCAGGATGTTCGAGATCAGCCAAATCCGGTGGGCTCACGTGGCGGATGCGCGGATTATAGCACAGCGAGCGGGTGCCCTATCGCCGGGTCTCGCGGCAGCCGGCGGCTTCGGCCTCCTCGACCGAGCAGAACCAGCGCGTGCCCTTGCTGATCTTCATCTTGATCTGCGCATACCAGCGGCTGGTTGGCTTGTGGTAGATGCATACGCCTGAGCGGTTGACGTTACCCTTGATGGTGCATTCGGGTGAGGGCGCGACCGGCCCGGAGGCCGATGCCAGCAAAATGCGCCGCGCGGTCGATGGCGGTTTGACCGCACCAAGGATCGCCGTCTTCTTGTTGCGCACGCGCCAGTCCCACGGTGCGATGAAGGCGCCGGCCCACATTCCTGACTTGGCCTCGCGTGCCGCCTTCTGATCCGCATCGTAGTCGTGGGAGATGCGCGAGATCGCCAGCGCCCATCCGTTCTTCACCAGCCACTGCTGGATGTCCTCGCCATCGACAGTGCATTTGGCAACTGACCGGCCATGACGGTTGGGGCGCAGCACATGGCAGGTCCAGGGCTTCTTGTCAGTGTAATGAATGAGCGCGTCGCGCGCGGCGACACCGCAGGTCCAGCGTTCGCCTTTGTCATTCAGGCACAATTGGTCGGTTGACGGTGCATCGATGCTGGCCAGCCGAAGCTTGGCATGTCCGATCTGCAGCGTGTCGCCGTCGTGGATTTTCGGAAGACCGGAGACGTCGGCGGCATAGGCGGCAATCGGCGAAGACAATATCGTGAAAAGTATCAGACGTGCGGCAATGGATTTCATCAGGCCTGGCCGTTTGAGAGAGTCGGATCGACAGGTCGGTGAAATTATGAAGCCATTCGCTGCGGCGCGCCAGCGCCGGAGACCGGCCTCGCTTCAATTTGGCGCGAGGCTGCCCCGCATCCAACTCGCGGATGTTATTGCCGCGCCTGTCGCCGCATCGCCTTGCGGGCGAGCGCGAGCCCCATCAGCACGAAAGCCGATGTCACCTCCGCGCCCCCCACCAGAATGCGCGTCGGGGTCTTCATCTTGTTCCACTCGTACGCCTGGAACGGACCGCGGCGGCCGCCCTCGCCGGCATGACTGACGATACAGTGCAGCGCGGGCGCGAAGGTTCCGACATCCGCGCCGAGGTGGCCGAGTGCGATCAGCGCAAGCGCGGCATCGAACACGTTCATCTCGTTGGCGATCAGCGTGTCCTGCACATAGGCTAGGACACGTTCGCGGATGAACCCGAACGTGTCGTCCGGATCGATCACCTGCTGCGCGGTTGGCGGCAGCGCAGCGAACGCCGCGTGGCAGCGGCCGAAGTAGGCGCAGTAGAGTTCCGGCAAGTAATAGATGTGAGATCGGGGATCGCCGAACGCGCCGCTCGCGACCAGCCGCCGTTGGAAGCCTATGATCCGCTGCACGGTTTGCAGCCGCTGCTGTGTTTCCAGAACGCGCCATCGCGTACAGTTGCGGAAGCTGACTTCGAGAACGTCGAGATTGAGCGTGGGGTCGAGATCGTTGCCGTAGGGACGGTCGCCCGCAAGGTTGTCAATCCAGGTCACGATGCCGCCGTCGTAGTCGATGTTGTCGTTCAGCGGCACGGTCACCAGCGGCTCGTTGGTGCCGTTGCCGGCCTGGTAGCCCGCGTAGAAATCAAGCAGGGGCTGGTCGAGGATCGGATCGGCCGACCCGGCCTGCGTCGCGGCCGAAAACGAGCAGGCCGTGGTGTCGCAGTCGGGAACGTAGATGCCGAAACCGAGGTCCTGCTTGATCTGCGCGAAGAACCGGCTGAAGCGCGGGTGCGGATGCGGGGCCAGCGCCGTGATGACACTGACGCGGCTCCCGTCGCGCGAAAGCACGTCCTCGCGGCTGGTCTTGAGGCAGAAGTCGACCATCTCGGCATTCGCTTTGCGGATGGTTTCGCTTTCGCCTGTTGTCGCGAGACCGCTCTCTGCAAAACTCAGAAGCGCCTCGGTGAAAAACGCATCGTAGTAAGCCGAGCGGTGCCGGATCTGCATCGGCTGCCACATCGGCTCTGCGATGCCGGTCCATGGCGGGTTGATCAGCTCGCTCGCCGGCGAGCGCGCGATGAAGACGCGCGCCAGATTGAACATCAGCGTCGAGTTCTTGTAGCCGCGCGCATCGAGGCCGGTGAGCGCTGCGAGAAAATCGCGGCCGTGAAGATCGGGATCGCCGATCAGGTTGAATGCGGCAAAGGTCGGGATGAAGCCGTTCTTGCGGAAGGATCCAAGCAAGTGCGCGCCGCATGTCCGGATGATGCGATCGATATCGGCAAGGCCGGGCGCGGGTCCCGCCGACGCCACAGGCTGCGGCCGGGGGTGCTGTAAATTCACGGTATCCAGCAGCGCCGCGACCGGCTTGCCGATCGCTGCCCAGTCCGGGGCCGCGTCGTCCCGCGCATGGCGCAAGGCGTCCTGCAACTCCTTGAAGCGAGCTTCGTCACGCAATTCCGGCAGTCCGGCTCGTCGCAGCAGGGGACGCAAAGCCGGGTTTGCGAGCGCCGTTCTGTAGAACTTGGCCAGATGACCGTCGCCACCCTGATGGTGCAACAGGATGGGGTCGCACAAATCATATAGCGATGGGCCGTCCTTGCGGTTCGTCAGCGCACTGAAAACGGCGCGGGCGACATGGCGAGCAGTCATGATTTCCTTTTCGTGCGCCCCCGTGCGCGTTGGCGATCCCGCATCAAGGCCTGTCGAGCCCAAGCTATTGAAAAGCTATACGGATCGGCGGGAAAAACAAATGTGACTTAAGTCACGGCGACCAGTCGCAGGCGGCAATAGCCTGATCTCCGAACACGTCCGGTCGCGATCCCGCGAACGGTCCTACCGGAGACCTGCGTGAGCGCACACCAGAGCTGAGATTGGAGCCGGGGTATCTGCTTATGGATGGAACAGGCGAACTCGCGCGTTTTGCCCTTGCGAGCCATGCATTTCAGGCGGGGTGTCAGCCGCCGACACATGTTCTTTCAAACCTGCAACAAAACGGATGTGCACGCCAAGTAAGCGATTGTATTTACTTCGGAAAGATAACCAAAAGAGCCCGACGGGCGCGCTATGCTTAAGCCTTGGTGTTTCCAATAAATAAAGGTTTCGTGTTGCTCATGGGGGCCCCGCAGGATATGACCTTTCGCATGCTGCGGTGCCGCAAAACGAGCGCATTTGACCGCAATACGTCAGGCACTCCCT
>JBQCIZ010000252.1:0-4378 GCA_051953235.1 Nitrobacter sp.
ACCCTCGGCTCGAGCCGTTTCAGTGCGGCGAGCGTGTCCCGCGGTCCCGGCAGGAACAGCATCGGGATTTTGCCATCCGCAAGATGCGCGGCGCGATCGATGGACGGCTTGCCCGCCGGATGCAGGGGGAAGCCGAGAAACGCGAGTCCGGCGATATTTGGTAATGGTGCGCCTGCCTGCGCCTGCGAGGTCATGCGTGCGCCGAACGATTTGCCGCCTGCTATCAGCGGCAATCCCGGATACAGCCGCGCGGCTTCGGCCACGGCGGCACGCACGGCAGCATGGGCAACGGGTGGCGTATCGGGCCGCTTGCTGCCTTTCTCCATGTAAGGGAATTGATAACGCAGCGTCGCGACGGCGCGCTCGGCAAGCCCGTCCGCAATCGCTTCCATGAACGGATGCGCCATGCCGGCGCCTGCACCGTGGGCAAAAACGAAGCATGCGCGTTCGCCGCGCGGCCGGATCAGCAGCGCGGAGATGTGGCCAGTGGGTCCGACCGCGATGCTGAGCTTCTTGATCTGGGCGACTGTCATACGCTCTCGATATCACGTCACGCCGTGCGGCCATAGGGCGTGTCAGACGTATCACCCACGCCGATGATGGTCCGCTACGCAAGGCCGCTATGCGGCCGGCCACGCGTGTTGCATTGCTCGTGTGTCGGGGCGTAAATCGGCGCGGCGCAAAATTGCAATCAGCACGCTGCAGGAACGGGAGTGAGACACATGAGCGAGGCAAGGCGCGTTCGGCCGGCACAGGCCGCCGAACTCGGCACCACCAACGAGGAATTCCAGAACCTGCACGAATTGATCCGCCGCGCGCGGGCCAATCTGAACCAGAACGCCTGGGACTATATCGCCGGCGCCTCCGAATCCGAGACCACCATGCGGCGCAACCGCATGGCGCTCGACGAGATCGCATTTCGGCCGCGCGTGCTTCGCGATGTTCAGAAGGTCGATACATCGGTCGAGGTCTTCGGACGCAAGTTGCGGCTACCCGTCATGATGGCGCCGGTCGGCGCGCTTGAGATGTTCGATCCCGGTAGTGGCGGCGTGGTCGGCAGTGGTGCGGGGTTGTTCGGTGCGGCGCACATGTTGAGTTCGGTGTCGCAGCCCGGCCTCGAAGGACTGGCGAAGGCCGCGCCCGATACGCTGCGTATCTTCCAGCTCTATGTGCGCGGCGACGACGCGTACGTGGAGGATCAGGTCAAGCGTGCCGTCGATAACGGCTACACCGCATTCTGTCTCACGGTCGATACCGCGCATTACAGCCGTCGCGAGCGCGATCTTGCCAAGCGCTACGTGCGTGAAAGCCGCGTCCGCGCCAGCGGCGGTGAATTCCAGATGGGGTTGAGCTGGCGGACAGTGAAGCTGATCAAGGACAAGTTCAGGATTCCGCTGATCCTCAAGGGTATCGCGACTGCTGAGGATGCGGTGATGGCGTGCGATCACGGCGTCGAGTGGATTTATGTCTCAAACCACGGCGGCCGCCAGCTCGACCACGGCCGCGGCTCGATGCAGGTGTTGCCGGAGATCGTCAAGGCGGTCGGGGGCCGCGCCAAGATCATGGTGGACGGCAGCATTTGCCGCGGGACCGATATCGTGAAGGCGATCGCGTCGGGCGCCGATCTCGTCGGCATCGGCCGCATGCAGTGTTGCGCGCTGGCGGCGAAGGGCGAGGAAGGCATCGTGCGCCTGCTGGAATTGCTGGAGGACGAGACGATCCGCTGTCTCGGGCTGCTCGGCGTCACGTCGTTTGGCGAACTCAGCGGGTCGTATCTGCATGCGGCGGCGCCGACTAACCTGCCGCATGTGTTCAGCTCGTTCCCGCTGCTGGAGATTGAACCTTATAGATATTGAACCCCACAGAGATGTAGAGAGCGCGGTCGATACAGCGTCATTCGTGCCTCGGTTTTGAGAACGGAGACATCGTATGAAAAGGACGTTGGCGCCGGCTTTGTGTCTGGCATTCCTCATGGCGGCTCCCGCGCTTGCACAGGCGCCGAAGCCGGCCGTGGCGTCCCCCGCCCTGAAGGCGGAATTCGACGGGTTCATCGCGAAATTCCGGGCCGCGGTGAAGGCCAACGATTCAGCCGCCGTCGCCGGCATGACCAGGTTGCCCTTCATGCAAGACAAGACCTATTCCGATGCCGCGAAGTTTCGCGCAAAAGCCTATCCGGAATTCTTCACCGCGAAGAACCGCGCCTGTCTCCAGCGCAACAAGGCGATCTACGACCGGGACGGCGACAACAACGACAACTACCATGTCGCCTGTTCGGAAAGCATCTTCACCTTCACCAGAACGCCGACGGGATTTCTGTTTACCGACGTCGGCGTGAACGACTGATCCTGCGGCGAGTGCGGCAGTTCTCCTGCCCGGGCCTCGCAGATCGAGGTCAGTATTCGCTCGGTCCGCTCAGTCCCGTGCCGCCGTAGAGCCAGGCGAGATGGCCGTAGTAATTTTCCGATGACTTCGCGTTCATGATTGCGTTGCGCAATTCGGCATGCAGGCCGGCGGGGTGATAAATGTGCTCGCCGATCAGGCGTGACTGCAACTGTACGCGCGCGGTGCGCGGAAAGCGTTGCGTGCGATAGCGTTCGAGTGCCGTGACGAGATCGTCGGGATGATCCGCCAGCATCTGCGACAGACAGACCGCGTCCTCCATCGCCATGCAGGCGCCCTGCGCGAAATACTGCATCATCGGGTGCGCGGCGTCGCCGAGCAGCGCAACGCGGCCGTCGATCCAGCGCTCGTTCGGGTCGCGGTCGCACAGCACCCAGAGCTTCCAGTCCTTGCCGTGGCGGATGATGGTCTGCGCGCGGGGATGGACGTGGGTGAAGCCGTGCATCACCTCGTCCTCGGAGACGGGCTTGCCGGCCACCGGCTCCGGCGCGTCGTTGTGATAGGTGACGACGAGGTTGAACACTTTCCAGCCCGACAACGGATAGTGCACGATGTGGCACTTCGGCCCTGCCCACAGCGTCGCCGCGTTCCAGCGCAGATCTTCCGGCATCTGTTCGGTCGGGATCACCGAGCGATAGGTGGTGTGGCCGGAGACACGCGGCGCGCCGTCGCCGATCGCCTGCCGGCGGATGTTCGACCACAGACCGTCCGCACCGATCAGCAGTGCGCCGGAGATGCGTTCGCCGTTGGCCAGCCTCGTGGTGACGGATGCGCCGTCCTGATCGTAGCTCATCACTTCGCTGCTGGTGCGTAACTCGATCAGGGGATGCTCGCGGCAGGCCTTCAGGAAGACGCCGTGCAGATCGCCGCGATGGACCACCGCGTAGGGGTTGCGGAAGCGGGCGCGGAAGGCCTCGCCGAGGTCGATGTGGGTGATCTCCTCGGCGGTCAGCGCATCCATCAGCCGCAGCTTGTCGATATAAACAGCCATGGCGCGGGCGGCTTCGCCGACGCCCAGCGTGTCGAAGGCATGGAATGCGTTGGGACCGAGCTGGATGCCGGCGCCGATTTCGCCGAGCGCAGCGGCTTTCTCCAGCACGGTGACGCGAAAGCCTTTTTGCGCGAGGCCCATGGCGCATGCGAGCCCGCCGATGCCGCCGCCAGCGATCAGGATCGGTCGCGGCTCAGGCATGGGTCTGTTCGCTGGCGTTGCCGGTGAGGCGGCGGCGTGCCTTGCCGTGCTCGACCCGTAGCGGTGCGCGCGAGACCTCGTTGTTGAGATGCACGAGCTTGGCGAGCAGCGTCATCATGGTCTTGCGCTCTGCGGCTGCGAGCGGGGCCATCATCCGCTCCTGCGCGCGATCGACCGCCGGCATCGCCTTCGCCAGCAGGCGCTGGCCCTTTGCTGTCATGTGCAGCACCTTGACGCGCTTGTCGTCCGGCGTCGGGCGGCGAACGATCATCTCCTTCGCTTCCAGACGCTCCAGCACGCTGCCCAGTGTGGATCGGTCGAACGCCACCAGCGCCGACAATCGCGTGGCGTCAATGCCGGGATCGTCGCGAATTGCCACCAGCGCGGCATACTGCACCGGGGTGAGATCGAGCGCGGCGCATTCCTCCATGAAGATCGCCACCGCGATCTGCTGCATGCGCCGGAACAGGTGTCCCGGCTTGGTGTAGACGTCCTGCATCGAGGGCGCGGGTTTATTCGGCATCGTGCTGCTGGTCCGGGGCGGCGTCGGCGAACGCCTTGATGGATTTTGTCGCGGCTTCGGTTTCGAGCAGCCGCGGATAGGCCGAGACATCGACGCCGAAGCGGCGCGCATTGAACAGTTGCGGGATCAGGCAGAGGTCGGCGATCGTCGGCGTCGCGCCGAAGCAGAACGGGCCGTGCTCATGGGCGATCAGCTTCTCGCAGGCGCCGAGGCCTTCGGTGTTGGCCCACGCCGCCCATGCCGTGACGGTCTCCTCGGGCAGG
>JBQCIZ010000253.1:0-15781 GCA_051953235.1 Nitrobacter sp.
TTCTCCAGCAGAATCTGCGCATGGCCGTGCGGTGCGTCGTCGAAGCCGAACACCGGCAGCATCTTCTCGATCTTGATGCCGGGCGTGTCGAGCGGGACCAGGATCTGCGACTGCTGCTGATGGCGCGGCGCATTGGGGTCGGTCTTGCCCATCAGGATCGTGATCTTGCAGCGGGGATCGCCGGCGCCCGACGACCACCATTTGCGGCCGTTGATGACGTAGTGATCGCCATCGCGCTCGATCCGGGTCTCGATGTTGGTCGCGTCCGACGACGCCACGGCCGGCTCGGTCATCAGGAACGCGGAGCGGATCTCGCCGTCCATCAGCGGACGCAGCCATTTGCGCTTCTGCTCCTTGGAGCCATAGCGCATGAACACTTCCATGTTGCCGGTGTCCGGCGCCGAGCAGTTGAACACCTCGGACGCCCAGCCGATGTGGCCCATCTGCTCGGCGAGCAGCGCGTATTCGAGATTGGTCAATCCCGCGCCACGGAATTCGTCATCCTCGTGCGAATTCGGCGGCATGAACATATTCCAGAGGCCCTCCGCCCGAGCCTTCTTCTTCAGCTCCTCGACGATCGGAATGACCTTCCAGCGCTCGCCCTCGGCGTCCTGCTGCTTGTAGATCGGCACCGCGGGCCGCACGTGCTTGTTCATGAAATCGGTGACGCGCTCGAGCCATTCGCGCTGGCGGTCGGACATCGTGAAATCCATTGGGACGCTCCTCGTGCTGAATTTTGCGGGCCACTCTCTCCCCACCGGCCATCCCCCGCAAGGCAATTCTGGTTGCCGGTACGAAGCGGGCCAGCGCGGCCGCCGGACATGCGATGCGCGTTACGTGCATTGACATTCCAGCCTTCAAACCATAGTTTCATACGTCTGTTTGAAATGCAACTCCCCTCGCGCATGGGGCTATGTCATGGCCACGGACCGTACACGCAGCGCCATCCTGACCGCCGCCGAGCGTCTCTATGCTGACCGCGGCTTCGCGGACGTGACGCTGCGCGACATCGTCGCTGCCGCCGACGTGAATCTGGCCGCGGTGAACTATCATTTCGGCTCCAAGGATGAACTGATCGCGGAGCTGTTCGTCACCCGCAGCCTTGCGACCAACCGCGAGCGTCTCAATGAACTGAAGGCCGCGGAGGAAGCCGGCGGCGGACGTGCCGAGATCGATGTGGTGTTACGTGCCCTTGTCGGCCCGACCCTGCGCGGCTGCCTCGGTCCCGACAAGCAGCGCTCGGACGCGGCGCGTTTCATGATCCGCGCCTCGATCGAGTCCGTGCCGCCGATCCGCAAGATCAAGAACCGCGAGGTCGATCACTTGCGGAAGTTCGCGGCCGCCATGAAGCGCGCCCTGCCCGGCCGCGACGAGGTCGATCTGTATTGGGGCCTGCACTTCGCGCTCGCCATGGCGCATCAGACCATCCGCGACTCGGAACGCCTGACAAAACTGTCGGACGGAAAATGCGATCTCAACGATGTGAACGCGATCATCGAGCGCGTCGTCGCCGTTGCGACCCTGGCGCTGACCGCAAGCCCCGGACGCGCAGCCAAGGGAAGCGCGCGGGTCGCCCGCGCTGTCGGCTAGATGATCTTCTGCGCCTTCAAGGCCTCGATCTTCGCATCATCGTAGCCGAGCTGCGACGTCAGCACGTCGCGGGTATGCTGACCGAGCATGGGCGGCGCACGATAGTCCGTCACGGGCGTTCCGGAGAATGTGATCGCATTGCGGATCAGCGACAGCGACGGTTCGAACGGATGTTCGACCTTCACTTCCATGCCGCGTTCGCGGACATGCGGATCGGCAAACACCTGCGCGAAGTCGTTGATCGGACCCGACGGGACGCCGGCCTTTTCAAGTTCGTCAAGCCAATGCTTCACCGGCTGTTTCAAAAACTCGCCGGCGAAAATCGCCATCAACTCCTTGCCGTTCGCGACGCGGTCGTGGTTCGTCAGATATCGCGGGTTGGTGGCGAGGTCCGGCCGGCCGCGCACCCGGCCGGTGCGCGCGTATTGCCCGTCGTTGCCGACCACCAGCATCAACTCGCCGTCCGTGCAACGGAATACGCCGGCCGGCATACCGCCATTGCCCCAGGTGCCACGCCGCGGCGGCACCTTCCCGTTCACCAGATAGATCTGCGCCCAATGCGACAGCGACGCGATGACGGTATCCAGCAGGCAGACGTCGACATGCTGCCCCTGCCCGCCATTGACCTTGCGGTTGTAGAGCGCGGCGAGGATCCCGATCGATCCGTTCATACCCGTCATGTAGTCGACGATGCTTGGGCCGACCTTCATCGGACCTTCGCCGGGCTCGCCGTCGAGATGGCCCGTAACGCTCATCAGGCCGCCCATTGCCTGCAGAATGGCGTCGTAACCGGCGCGTGGCGCGTAGGGGCCAGTCTGGCCGAAGCCGGTCACCGAGCAATAGACGATGCCGGGATTGATGGCCTTGATGGATTCGTAATCAAGCCCGTAGCGCTTGAGATCGCCGACCTTGAAGTTCTCCATCATGACATCGGCCGTCTTCGCCAGTTCGCGCACGATCGCCTGGCCCTCGGGCTTGGACAGGTCGAGGGTGATCGATTTCTTGCCGCGGTTGGCGCAAAGAAAGAACGAGTTGTTGTTGTTCTGCTTGTCCTCGGGATCGACCAGATAGGGCGGCCCAAAAGCGCGCGCATCGTCGCCGCCTCCCGGCCGCTCGATCTTGATCACTTCGGCACCGAGATCGGCCAGCATCTGCGACGCAATCGGCCCTGCGAGCACACGGGTCAGATCGATGACCTTGATACCCGAGAGTGGCAAACCCGGCATGAACGTCTCCCTTGAAACTGTCGTTTTCCGGGCGGTGGCATTTGTCCTCCCGCCGATGCGCAGCGCATACACCATTTTAGGCCGCCGAGCACTGCGTTGACGGAATACGCCTACCCGCGGGTTCAAATGCCGCGCAAGGTGTGAGCAGAGGCCTCGAACCGCTACATCTTAAGCCCGGCCCGCTTCAGATCGCGCAGCAGCTTGCGAACGAGATGCATGTTGACCGTCTGCAAATGGTGATTGTTGCCGAACTTGAACGCGTTTCGCTCGCTGATGATCAGCCCCTCCTCGATCTCGGCGATGATGCCCTTTTTCTTCAGAACATTGACGCGACGCCGGATCGTCTCGAGCGGCAGATTGAGGAATCGGGACAAAGCGGCGCGCGACACGCCGCGCTTCATCTCGTCGGGCTCGACTGCATGGATGCTCGCGAGGCGCCGGTCGAGATCTTCGTCCCGCATGATGTCGACCACATTGGCATTCAGCACCGAATGGACGATTAACAGGTCGAGCGGATCGAAGTCGTAGGCGCGAAACATCTCGCTGATGGCACAGAGGATGTAGGACAGCGAATGGCGCGATACCATTCGCGCGCGATCACCCTCGTCCTTCGGCGCTTTAATCATGGTAGTTCCTGAACAATCGTCGGTCTACCCAAAACGGGTAGCCGCGATCTTGCCAATGCGCAAACGGCATCGCTAGGAAACCGGGCGTCTTTTTCGGACAGGTTCCAGACCCATGACATCGGGTGACGGCAAGCGCGCAAAGCCGCAGCGCGTCAAGTTCTCGCGTGACATCCCCGTCAGGATCGTTGCGATCGACGGCTCCTGGACCCAGGCGTGTGTGATGCGCGACGCCGGTCAGACTGGGGCGAAACTGGAATTCGAGTCGCCGCTGGCCCATCCCGGTCTCAAGGAATTCTTCCTGCTGCTATCCGCCACCGGCACCGCCGCGCGCCGCTGCGAACTCGCCTGGGTCAACGGCAACGAAATTGGCGTCAAATTTCTTGGAACCGTCGCGCTATCGCCGCGGCCGGATACGGGGCATCACGAGATCTAGGAATTTGGAGCGGGTGAAGGGAATCGAACCCTCGTATTCAGCTTGGAAGGCTGCTGCTCTACCATTGAGCTACACCCGCGTCGCCCGATCACCTATCACGGCGCGCCACGGCTCTCAACAGCCCCGCGGCGGAGCCATCGAATGGTCCCGGAAACCCTCGATCCGGCCCTTAACGTATTGTGATTCGGCGCTTATATTCAGGTTTCCACCAACAACGAAAGGAGGTGATCCAGTGTCTTATTCCAAGCGCTGTCACCTCGCTGGGATCGCCCGCTAGGCTTTCGGGTCTGGCAACGGGCGTCTCAGCGCCTGGACCAGCGAGACAACATCGGGGCGCGGCGGGGCAACTCGCCGCGCCCCACTTGTTCGAGATGCCAGGACGCTCTACGGCAAGCTTAGCGGTTGTGCGCCGGGCTTCCGCGAGATTGGCGGTTCGTCCGTACCCGGCAGCACCTTCACCATTGCCGCTCGCGCGAATCTCATCAGGTAATCTCGATATGGACCAGCGGGCTGCTTGTCTTCAACCATTTGCTTTTTTCTTGGCTTCAGCCTCAGGAAGCCCCGGCAATGTTAATATCGGATCACCTTCCATTTTCAGGTACTGCAAAGTCGTTTGTTTCGAAGCGATCTCAGCGTACTGCTGTTGCTGTAATTTGCGTGCATCTGCCTCTTTACTACCCTCTTCCTCATTGGGAGCGGACAGTGCAGGTCGAATTTCAAAACTGAAACCTTTATCAATACGCGTTGCGATTTCGCCGAGCGCGCCACGCATTTCGATTTTGAGCTCCTTTTTTCTGGTCTCCTGCACCCGACCGTCAGGGAAGCGAGTGATGATATCCTCGCTGACTGCTAAAATGGTTGATTCCATCTTTTGGTTCGCGTGGTCAATAAGAGGCGCAAGGCTTTCTTCGGGAACGCCCGCTTCGCGCAGACCTTGTATTTTTTCCTTTAGATCCATGATTATTTTGTAGCCCTCGATCAGCGTCGAGATCGTCTGAGCGACGAGCTTAGCGGTTTCCCAATCGAGTAAGCAGAGAATCGAGAATTCACTCGAAGCTACAGTCTTCAATTTTATATCGGGCCTATTACCGTGCACAACCTCACAGAATACACTGAAGATGCGGGACAACTTTCGAAGCTCTGCACCGAATTCCGAAAGATTCTCGTGTACGGCTGCCCGCGGAATCAGAACTCCTAATTCAACGGTTCCCGCTTCCGGTTGATCTATGCCAATTCCAAACCTATCAAGGGCTCGGTCGGCGGCCTTAAGTTGCTTTATGTCCTCGGAAATTTCGTCTGCAATGTCCTTTAGGGCACCATGAGCGATTGATGGCGTGACACCATTTTTTTGCAAAATTTCTTCTATCTCGTCTAACAGGATATCTCCTATGAGACGATTGCTGTTAGTCTCCGCCAAGTACTCCTTCCAGAGTGGCGGAAACGAATTGGTCCCCAGCTTCGGCAAAACCTCGCGCAAGTCGGAAATTTGTTTGTCGACTGCTTTTACGAAGCTAGCTTCTGCTGGTTGGTTCATACGATTCTGAAGCTGAGCAACAAGATTGGTCAGCTTTCCCGGCAGATCGTGGAGTTCTGCGTCGGCGACAATGCGCTTCGCAATGGCATGGAAAGTTTCGACGTTCATGTGCCCCCGCACCCGTGAGATTATCCCTCACGTTACCCGGCGGGCTCACAAATTCAATGGTGGGGGAGGCAGGACTCGAACCTGCGAAGCCATGAGGCGGCTGATTTACAGTCAGCTCCCTTTGCCACTCGGGACACTCCCCCGCGACGCCATCGGATGTCACCCACCGAAAAGTGGCCGGACCGACCGTGGATGACATTGAAAGCACCGGCCCGGATACCGGGCCTGCGGTTCGGCGCGTTTATGGGGGAAGCATCATGGCAAAGTCAACCAACAGGGCCGAGGAATATCGTTTTCCCGCCTTGTGGCCGGAAATTGCCATTATTCGGAACCCATGAGACAAGCCAGCCATGAGCGAACGTGATCGTAAGCCGCGATTTCAGCGCGGCTCCCACAAGAGCGGGGATCGAGGCCGGGGCGGCCGGCGGGAGCGCGAGGGCGGCGCCGGCGGCCCGGCCGTCCTTTATGGCTGGCACACGGTGACGGCGGCGCTCGCCAATCCCGCGCGCAAGATCCGAAAGCTGATGCTCACCGAAAACGCGGCCCGGCGGCTCGCGGACGAGAACATCCCGACCCGGATCGCGCCCGAGATGGTGCGCCCCAATGTCATTGACCAGCGACTCGGTCCCGATACCGTCCATCAAGGGTTGCTTGCCGAGGTCGATCCCCTGCCCTCGCCGGACATCGGCACGCTGCCGCAGGACGGCATCGTGCTGGTGCTCGACCAAATCACCGATCCGCACAATGTCGGTGCGATCATGCGCTCGGCCGCGGCTTTCGCGGTGAAGGCGATCGTCACCACCGCGCGTCACAGCCCGGAGGCCACCGGCGTGCTGGCGAAATCCGCGTCCGGCGCGCTCGAACTCGTGCCCCTTGTGCTGGTGCAGAATCTGGCGCGGGCGCTAACCGAACTGAACGAGCGCGGTTTCCTGACCGTCGGCCTCGACAGTGCGGGCGGCGAGGATCTTGCCGCCATCCCGCTGCAGCAACCACTGGCGCTGGTTCTTGGTGCCGAGGGCAAGGGCCTGCGGCAGTTGACGCGTGAAACCTGCAGCGCGGTCGCGCGTCTCGACATGCCCGGCGACATCAAGAGCCTCAACGTCTCGAACGCCGCGGTGCTGGCGCTCTACATCGGCGCAAGCCGTCTCGGCCTGATGCGCTAGAGCTATTCCGACTTTGATAGGATCAAAGCCGGGCTCCAGCTTTTTATTTTGACGCGTTTTCTTTACGCGAACCGGTGCCTACTTCGCTCGAAAACGCTATTGCGGCACACGACAACGCCCGCTCGCGTCGACCGCGAACGGGCGTCTCGCTTCAGGCGAATGCTTGATCAGTAATGGCGGTGCGGCGCCGCATGATGATGGCCGTGATGATGATGCGGTGATCCGTAGATCACGCGCGGCGCAGCGAAGCGCTGACTGTAGTGGCGCGGCGCGTAGCCGTACCGGACGTTGCGATGATACGCGCCGTAATAGCGGCGCGGCTGATGCCAGCGGCGAGAGTGCCTGTTCCAGCGATAGCTGTAGACGACCGGGCCGGTCACCGGCGCACCATCATAGTAGTGATGCATTGGACTGGCGTAGCGGCCGCCGTCATAAGGGTAATAGTAAGGGCGGCTGTAGGCGCCCCATCCGGAGACGGCGCTTTCCTGATAGGTCGGGACCGGTGCGAACAGACCGGGGCCGCTATAGGCCGGGCCCTGATTGACGTAGTAGTATTGCGTCGGCGCCTGATATCGCTCGGTCGATGGCAGACGATCGTAGCCATAGCCCGCGCCATACACGCCACAGGGGCTCGCATAGGACTGGCACGGCGAACATCCGTTCGCGAACAGCCCGCCGCATGCCATGGCCGGCGCGGCGCTCGCGGCCACCACGGCCGCGGCTGCAACCAATCCTGAAATCATCTGACGCATTACTCTCTCCTGTTTTGCCTGTTTTGTTGTTTTGTCTGTTGTTCTTGACGCCCGGCTCTAGGGCCTGGGTTTGGGAAGCGGACGCCGATTCCGGTGCTGAAAGTCTTGCGGCAAACCGGGGGCACCGACGCCGGGCCCGGAGGCGCCGATCTCCGGTGCGACGATCACCGCAGGCGGGGTCTGCGGGATATCGGATTGCGCGGGTAACGGGTCGGAATGGGCCGACCACGACTGATGGAAACTCTCGGCACGCGGCGGCAGCTTGCGATTCGCCGGCGGCTCGATTTCGAGACGGCCGTAACCGGGGCTATGACCGAGGCTCGGATAATAGTGGCCGACATGCGGCTCGGGATCGACGTACCGGCCGCCATAGACCGTCGGCTGGACGTGAATGCTGCGAGCCAGCCCCCAATCGCCTTCGACCACCGCGTAGGAGGCATCGATCCCGTTGATGATGATGGGTATGCCGGGGCGCCCGGGAATCACGATCACAGGGCCGCTGTCGGCCGAAGCCGCCAACGTCGTCCCGATCAGAAGAGCCAGCGCCAGTCCGATACGCATGACAGAATCCCGGTTTCCAGCGGACCCTAATTGAACCGATCCCGGCAAGGGTTAAAGCCTGCGCCCAAACTGCCGGTAAGCCTAACGTGCAAGGGTGTGCCAGCCTGAAATTGCGACCGATCCCGCTATCGAACCGTTAACAGGAAACCGGAAGCCCTCCGCTATAGCCAGAAGCTGAGCAGCGTCAGGTTCACAGAGCAGGCTGTGAACAACGCGATGGACAGCGCCAACTGGACGCCGCCGAAGGCAGGTTTGGACATCGTTTCCATGCCGCCAGCATCGGGCGATTCCACCCGCCGAGTCCCAATCTTTATTTTTCGGACGGCAACGCGACGATTCAGGAGTCGTTTACGACTCGGAGACCCGGTCCAGGGTTGGTATTCCGCCACGCCGCGAGCGGATGCAGCGGGCTGACGCGAGGCGCGTCAGGCCCAGTCCGCCGAAAGCAAAGTGCATTTCGCCCGGTTGGCGTTGATGCTGACAAAGCCGACCATCAGGTGCCGAAACGTCCTGCGGCTGTTCGGCTTCACGATGCCGTCGATCACGTGCCGGCGGTTGGTCACGTAGTTTCCGTCCCGGCTGCTGAAGGCGCAGAGAAGCTGCATATGCTTCACCGGATAATCGTTGCTGTTGCGGATCGTCAGCGTTATCAGCGCCTTCGATCCCAGCCCGCCGCGGCGAAGCGCTTGCCGGACCACGGCGAGGCCATCCACCGACGCCACGGCGTGCGCGTCGCGTGCCGGCGGACGCGCAATGCTCTCTGAATCGCCGGACGTATCCGCAGGCGCGATATTGCTTTCCTGAATGCCGCGACCGTGCGACGCGGCATCATCCGAAGGCGCTTTGTCCGGGACGCCGGCCGGAGCGGCATTCCGCGCGTCCGGCGTCAACGAAGCCGGGCTGGACGCTGTGCTGGGGGTGTGTGTTTCGACGGGAGGATTGGCGGCCTCTGCCCGGGCAACGATCCATCCGGCGAGTCCCGCCGCCGCGACCGTCATGATCAGCCAGGGAGCAGCCCCGAGGCAAAGCGCGGGATGAGCGTCGCGCATTCCGGCCGGTTGGCGGCTCTCTCGTTTTCGATATGACATCCTGACGTTCATCGCGGTGCCATCGTCGCCGGTCCTTGCGCGAGCGTCTCCTGCACCGGGACGTCCTGTCACGCGGGCGGGCCTCGCACACCACGGCACTGCGAATAATCATCGCCGCAAAAGATGGTTCCATGCGAATTCGCAAAATCCATACACAACGCAAGAAAGCCCCGGCCAGTTGGACCGGGGTTTTCAAGCGGTTCGGACGCCATGCTTAATTCGGCGTCCATTTCGCGTACGGCAGGGTCGGGCCGCCGTTGACGCTGATGTAGCCGATGGAAATCGTCCCCTTGTCCATCGTGATCTTGATGACGGTGGCTTGTGAAACGCCTTCGCCGCCGCTGACCGTATCGAGTTCGTTCATCGTCAAGTCGCGCATGTCGCTGTGTGCCATTGCAAAAGTCTCCTGTTGAAATGATGCTGTGGTGAGGCCGGATCTACTTAAGCGGGGTCCATTCGGCGTATGGCAGCGCCGGTCCACCGTCGATGCTGACGGTCCCCATCGTCAGAAATCCCTTCCCGGGCACGTCGATGAGCGTCGTCTTCCGCACTTCGGTGTGGACCGTACCGCCGCTGACCGCCTCCAGTTCGCCGCCCGTGAGGTCACGCATTCCGCTCGTCATTGCTGATCTCCGTTTCGTTGTTTCGGAAGAGCCATTTCCTCCGTCGCCTCTGTGTAGGCAGCGACGCGGGGCCACGCTGTGACTTGGATCACGCGCGGTTTATCTCGACGGAAATCCAGGCAGGTGCGGTTGACGCCGGCCCGTGCGTCGCCATAAACAGGCGGCTCAGCGCAGCGGCCAATCGGTTGTGGCGGCGCCTATGGCGCTGTCGCCGATAGCGATTCTGGTTTATCATCGGCGTTTGGGCCGGTTTAGCTCAGCGGTAGAGCAGCGGTTTTGTAAACCGAAGGTCGGGAGTTCAATCCTCTCAACCGGCACCACCTCGTTCGCCTGACCGGTGCGGGCAAACTCGCTGCTCAGCCGTTGAAAACCACCCGCGTTCGGATATGTTGCCCGGCACACATCCACCGGCGGATTCCCATGGCCTATTTCACCAAGCAGCAGGACAGCATTGATCGTGCCGGCAAGGTGCTGGCCGATATCTTTTGCGCGGTTCTGATCCTGACGTTTGCCGTTGTATTTTTTGGCGTTGCAGGCGGCGCGCTTGCCTTCCTGATCACCGAAGGCATTCTGCTGGGTATCGACTACGTCGTGGCGAAACAGGACGACGTTTCCGGCGCGGCCGTCCGCTAGCGGCCGACTTGACGGCTACACACAAGCCGTACGTTGACAGTTATTGGCGGTGAGTACGGCTTCAACACTCAGTGCGACGCGACGTCACGCGCAAGCCACGACGACAATGTCGCCGGGACTAGGCCGACCAGCCCGTAAAGAACGAATTGAAGGGCGCCGGTGTCCGAGCCGTGCGAGCCATAGAGAAGCTCGGCGGCGACGAACCCGATCGCACCGATGATCACCATCCGGACGACCCAGTTGATGCGATTGATGTGCGCCAGAATGTCGTCGATCGACGCGACCGCAAGGCACGGCAGCAGCCCGAACAGATAGCTGAACTGCAAGGTCGAGAACAGCACGACGAAGAATTTCTGCACTTCCGCAAAGTTGGTCTCGGTCCAGTAGCCCGACAGATAAGTCGTGGTCGCGAGCAGGATCAGGCCGCCCACCGCCGGACCGATCAGGACGAAAATCACGTACCGCTTCATGCCACCATTCCTCAGAACTCCCGGCGCCGGTTCAGCGATCGGACAAAGGTCCGGCGTCGAAGCTCCCCACCCCGGTTCTATCATCGGTTTTCGGGAACAATCCAGTTCCAAGCCTGCCGCCCCGGAGTTACCCCCTCGCCTCGAGCCGTTCGCAGAAAAACGGGGGTATCGATTTACGCTTGCTTCACGGGAGCAAATCTAGCCTTCGGCCCAATGATCAGCCGGCACATGCCGCTCTGCTTTCAGGCGGCTCGCCGCAACATCGGGAGCATCCGATGGTATTCGTGACTGTCTTCATGGCGTTGGCAACGGCCGCGTTCTACAGCGCGGGCAACTTCGGTGTCGGCGCCGACCAGCTCTGCCAGTACGGTGCGACGTTCTGCGTCCATCCGCATTGGCTCGGAATTCCAACCCTTCTGCTGGCGATCTGGACGCTGTTTCTGAAGGTCGATCGCATCTAACGCGAGCGCCGCCGAGCGTGTGAACCGCGCCACCAAAGAAAAAGGCCGGCGCGAAGCCGGCCTTTTCGTTCGATGTGATGCGATCTCAGTAGCGAGCCGCCGTCGTGCCGCCCCAACCGAAGCGGTAGTTCAGGCCGGCCTTGACGGTATGTTCGTCGTTGTGAAAACGCGTACCGACGAGATCGACGGGCGAGCCTGCGGCGAAGGTCGTGTTGCCAAAGTTATAGTACTGATACTCCACCTTGGCGGACCAGTTCGGCGCGAACATGTATTCGAGACCCGCGCCGACGGTGTAGCCGTCGTCACGATTGCCGGTGGTCGCAAACGCCAGCGGCGTGCCGGCGCCATCGGTCACACCAAGCGAATTGTCCCGGAACGCGTAACCGCCCTTGGCGTACAGCAATGTCGGACCCCAGGCGTAACCGAGACGGCCGGTCACCGAACCGATGCCGCGATCGTTCCCCGTGACGACGCTGCCGCCCGGGAAGGCCACGCTGCTGTTGCCGTTGGCGAGCCAGCTATACTGGGCTTCGATACCGACCACCCAATTGTTCGCGAACTGATAGTCGGCGCCGCCCTGCACACCGCCGAGGAATCGTCCGTCGCTGCCCGTCAGGCTGTTGTCGCTGCCGAACGCACCACCGACGTGGCCGCCGATGTAAAAGCCGGTCCAGTTGTAGATGGCCTGCGGCGGCGTTACCGGCGGAGCCTTGGTATAGGTCCGCGCGGGAAGATCGGCCGCGAACGCCGGTGCTGCAAAAGCTGCAACCGCCGCGGCGGTGATCAAAAACTTCTTCATGGTAGGTCCCCTTTTCAGTGGCTACGACCATCCTCAAACAACGTGGCGCGAATTTGGTTGCTTGAAGGCAGCAAGATTGCAGCCGGATTGCGATGATGACCTTGCGACTGTGTTGCTTTCGCCACAGTGGCGGTTCCACCGGAGGAATCGCAGGCGGCCGCAATCAAGCGGTGCTGTTGCATTGGTCACGCGCGTGCGACGCAAGGTTCCAAGGCTCGCCTAAAAGTGATCGATTGTGTAAAGCCGATGGAACTCACCAGTGCCCCGAATCTGAAGTTCGCTTGATTGTGCCGCGACCTCCGGAGCGAACTTCAGATTCGAATAGGCACTGGAAAATTATGATTCCAGTGTGGTTTAGGTTCAGAAGTTCGCTTGAAGTGCTTGCAGGGAAAATGAAGCGAACTTCTGAACCACCACACCTGATGTTGGGGGCAACGCCATGACTGCAAATCGTCTGATGCACGGATTTCCGCCGGCGCCGGAAAACCTGGTGACGCTGGCCAATTGGCGGAAAGCACCGCACAACGCATGGGGCTTCCGCAACGTCCGGCGCCTGCTGCCGACCGCCGAGATCGCCATCTCCGGACAGTTTCAACCGCTCGAAACCGACCTCGACGACGCCATCGGCCGAACCACCTTTACTGGCCGCGATCGCCGCGAAACGACGCTCGCAGCCGCCCTGCCCGCCTCGCGCACCGACGCCTTCGTCGTGCTGCGGCGCGGACAAATCGCCTCCGAGTGGTATGGCGACGGCATGAGCGCCACTACGCCGCATATCGTGTTCTCGATCAGCAAATCGATCTGCGGCACGCTCGGCGGCGTCCTCGCCGACCGCGGCCTGCTCGATCCCGACGCACCGGTCACCGCCTACATCCCCGAGCTCGCGCAATCCGTCTACGGAACGTGCAGCGTCCGCCATCTGCTCGACATGACCGTTGGCATTTCATTCGTCGAGGACTATGACGATCCCGACGGCGACGTGATCCGCTATCGCTACGCGGTGGGCTGGGATCCCCTTCCCGCCGGCCGCGAGACGCCCGACCTCCGCGGCTTCCTCGCAACCATGAAGCCGGACGGAAAGACTCATGGCGAGGTGTTTCACTACGTCTCCACCAACACCGACGTGCTGGGCTGGGTTTACGAGCGCGCCGCCGGGCAGCCGCTCGCCGACCTTCTCAGCCAGTATATCTGGCAACCGCTGGGCGCGGCGTCGAACGCCTACATCACCGTGGACAAACACGGCGCGATGCGCGCGGCCGGCGGCATCTGCGTGACACCGCACGATCTGGCGCGTTTCGCCGAGATGATGCGCCGGCGAGGCATCGCTGGCGATCGCCAGGTAGTGCCGGGCTGGTGGATCGACGACATCAACACGCAGGGCGATCCGGAAGCATGGACGCCGTCGGAATTCGCCGCGCTGTTTCCGAATGCCAGCTACCGCAGCAAGTGGTACCGGATCGACCGCACGAAGAATGTGCTGATGGCGATCGGCATCCACGGGCAATACATCTACATCCATCCCGAGGCCGAGCTCGTCATCATCCGGATGGCGTCAGAGCATACGCCGCTCGATCCAGACAGCGCGCTCGCGTGGCGCCGTGGTTTCGACGCGATCGCGCAGCGTTTCCTGTAGGTATCTAGTTTCCAAACGCATTGCCGTCGCGGATCGAGCAGCTCTCGCCCGACGGCGTCATGGAGTTGATCGTCACCATCTGTCCGTTGATTCCGCGCCGCTTCAATCCGCCGCTCTCGCGGCCGAACGTCACCTTGACCGTGCAACTGGAGAACGCCGGATCGAAAGTCGCCACGAAGCGGCGGGCGCCTTGCGCGAACGCGGTATTGCCCACCAGCCGATTGCCTTCGAAATGCACATTGGTGGCTTCGCCGCCCCGGTTATGCGTCGCCCCGGGGGCATTGTCGCTCTGCTTGCGGCCTCCACCGCTGGCGCGGGAGCCGCGCTCGAACAGGCGGCCCGCCGAACTGACATAGACCGTATGATACACGGCAACGGAGACGTTTCTCCTGTGTCCCTCCGGGGTGGTCTGGTCGACCGCAACCGACCAGCTGATCAAAATGCTCTTGTTATGAAGCTGGGGCGGCGCGGCCGCGAAGGCCGGACCGGCCGCGACGATCAAGACCGTGGCAAAGACAGCTTGCGAAAAACGTTTCAAAGGAAAAAACATTGGAATGCCTCTCTTCCAGATCGATACGGCATGCCGAAACGGCGCCTGACTATAGGCGACCTTCGGTTCGAAAGGGAGCGAGCAGCTTCGGGGGCGTCAGTTGAGGACGACCACCCCCGCATTGATCGTCGCGGCGTAGGCCACCCAAAGCGCATACGGCAGCAGAAGCCCCGCAGCGATGCGATCAACCCTCGCGCTGACAGCAATGGTTGCGACAATCGAAACGAACAGCAACGCAATGATCGCGAGCGCGGTGCGGATTCCATGCCAGCCGAAAAACACTGGAGACCAGATCGCGTTCAGCGCGAGCTGAACGAGAAACAGTACAATTGCGCGACGTCGCGCCCGCGATGGCGTTCCACGATCCCACAATCGCCATAGCGCGACCGCCATCAAGATGTAGAGCAAAGTCCAGACGATGGGGAATGCGATCGGCGGCGGCGTCCAGAACGGTTTGACCAACCCCGCATACCACGTCGGAATTTCCGGCCGCGTATAAACCGATTCGACGAAGCCGACGCCGAGACAGAGCAATAGACAACCCAGCAATCGTCCGGCCGATTTCAACGTCATCTTTCGATCCTTGTCTCCCGGAATCATCTGGGATGCAGATCGCTTGCCTGCAACCCGCGCGACAGCCGTCAGCGCGTTAGTTTCTCAAGCTCGGGGAACGGCGCGTAAACGGCGCCGGCGCAGACGTCGCCGGGCTTCTCGATCATGCGATCGAGCCGGGCATCGACATAAACCACCGCGCGCTCGACCGCACCCTGATAGCTGCCGTCCAGTTCGCGGGCGTTATAGCGAAGGCAACTCACATAGCGCAGCCGGCCGCCGACGGTGCGCTGGGTCGGCGCGGCCATCGCCGCATCGCGAATGCCGACGGGATTGTTGAGGTAGGTCTTGAGGAACGCGAGCAGTTGCGCGCGATAGTCGGTCGGGAACGGCTGGTTGGCAACGCCGCGATCGTCGGTATAGACCACGCCGCCCTGATCGCCGCCGTCGGTCATGCAGGCGGCGAGCGATCCCGCCAGCAGCACGATCACCCAAAATTTCGAAAATGCCCCCAACGCCGGCCCGTCTTCAGATTCGTGATTTCACCGGAACGGGTCTAGCCCGACGGGAGGCGGAACGGAATTCGCAATTCGGTTATCGATGGAAAGTCGATGGGCTCGAAACGAATCGGGCCTGCAGCCACCGGGGGACGATGGCCACAGGCCCTGATCGGCTTCCATCAAGCAATTAGTGATGCTTGTGGTGGCGATGATGGCGATGCATCGGCCGGCGATGATGGTGATGATGGCGGCCCATCTTGGCATTCGCGTTCAGCACGCTCTGCTTGAGGGTCACCGACTTGACCGCCGGGGTATGGCCAGTCCGGGCAGTGCCGGCCATCGCGGGCGCAACAAACACGGAAGCCACGAGCAGCGCGGCGGAAATCGTCTTGAGCATGGTCGTCTCCTTGGAGCGTCGATCGCCGAGGTGGCCGGCCGGATGGACGGGCTCTTCGATCATGGGCTTATGGTGAGGCTGG
>JBQCIZ010000254.1:0-3993 GCA_051953235.1 Nitrobacter sp.
AAACTTTATCGCAAGCTCGACAACGGCATCAATCCAGAGGTGGAGGTCGGCCGCTTCCTCACCGACGTGGCCGGATTCGCCAACACGCCCGCCCTGCTCGGCAGCGTCGAACTCTCGGGACAGGGCTCGGATTGCGCAGTCGCCATCGTCCATGCCTTCGTCGGCAACCAGGGCGACGCGTGGACGGTGAGCAGCGCGGCGCTGGACCGGTTCGTCGACGAGCAGCGTTTGGTCGGCGCCAGCGATTCAACCCCGGCTCTCGAAGAAAAGGCGGTGTATCAGCGCTACATGACGCAGACCGGCAAGCGCGTCGCGGAAATGCAGGTCGCGCTGGCAAGCCGCGACGATATTCCCGATTTCCGTCCTGAACCGGTGATGCCGCCCGACGTCGAGCGCCTGATCAACCGCCTGATGGTTCGCGCGGAGCAAACATTTGACCGTCTCGCGCAAGCTAAACTGCCGGAATCGGACCGGCTTCTCGCCGACGAGGTTTTGAGCATCCGCACCATGTTGCACGGCCGGTTGCTCGAACTTCTGCCGTCGTCCGTCCAGATGTACAATATCCGCCACCACGGCGACTTCCATCTGGGGCAAATTCTCGTCGTCCGCGACGACATCTTCATTATCGACTTCGAGGGCGAGCCGCGCCGGAGTCTTGCCGAGCGCCGGATGAAGGCGCCGGCTGCCCGCGATGTCGCCGGACTGATCCGATCCATCGACTATTCCGTCACCTCCGCCCAGGAGCGTGCGCTCAAGAGCGGAGCTGATGACGACGGACGGCTGGCCGAAGCGCTCTCGGCATGGCGCGACGAGGCGACGCAAACGTTCCTCACCGCCTATCGGGAGGCCATGTCTGATCCGCGGCTGTGGCCGGAGGACGAGGCCGCGGCCGACAGGACCTTGCAGTTCTTCCTCCTTGAGAAGGTGTTTTACGAAATCGACTACGAGCTCGCCCATCGTCCTGACTGGCTGCGTGTCGCATTGGGCGGCGCGCTGCGTGTGTTGCGCAAATAGGAACGGGATCGCGTATGACAGAACTGTCCTCCGAAGGCCGCGCCATTGTCGAGGGGCGGCATTCAGACCCCTTCCACTACCTCGGCCGCCATCGCGAGGACGACCGCCAGGTGGTTCGCGCCTATCTTCCCGAAGCTTCCGAGGTGCGCGTCATCGACGAGCACGGCGGCGAGACGCCATTAACGCGCATTCACGACGCCGGCCTTTTCCTCGGCGACCTGCCGTCCGACGCCGAACGGTACCGGCTTCGCGCCCGCTATGGGGCCGACACGGTCGAGCTCGAGGATCCCTATCGTTTCCCGCCGATCCTCAGCGATTTCGATCTGTATTTGCTCGGAGAAGGCACCCATCAGCGGCTCTATGACAAGCTCGGCGCCCATCCGATGACGATGGACGGCGTGGATGGGGTCGGTTTCGTGGTGTTCGCTCCAAATGCCCGGACTGTCGCCGTGGTCGGCGATTTCAATTTCTGGGATCGGCGGCGGCACCCCATGCGCGTACGCGGCGCCGGATACTGGGAACTGTTCATTCCCGGTGCCCGCGTCGGCAGCCACTACAAATTCGCGATTATGGACCGCCGCGGAAGTCTGCTGCCGCTGAAATCAGATCCGATGGCATTTGCCGCGGAAGTACGCCCCAACACGGCATCGATCGTATTCGACGAAGCGACCTTGCCACGCCCCGCACCTGCGGCAGACACGATCAATGCGCGTAGCGCGCCGATTTCAATCTACGAGGTGCATCTCGGATCGTGGCGGCGGGGCGACGGCAATCGCTGGCTGTCCTATCGCGAGCTTGCAGACATTCTGCCTCGCTACGCCCGGGACCTCGGCTTCACTCACATCGAGCTGATGCCGGTGAACGAGCATCCGTTCGACGGGTCGTGGGGTTACCAGCCGACCGGTCTCTATGCACCCACGAGCCGCTTCGGCTCGCCGGCAGATTTCGCGTATCTGATCGATGCCTGCCACCGCGAAGGGCTCGGTGTCCTGCTGGATTGGGTCCCCGGGCATTTTCCTGACGACCCGCATGGGCTGGGCCATTTCGACGGCACCGCGCTCTACGAGCACGCCAATCCGCTGCAAGGCCGCCACCTCGACTGGGGCACCCTGATCTACAACTACGGCCGCACCGAAGTGGTCAATTTTCTCGTTGCCAACGCGTTGTTCTGGCTCGATCGTTATGGCGTGGACGGGCTGCGCGTCGATGCCGTCGCATCCATGCTCTATCTCGACTACAGCCGGCCTGAAGGCGGCTGGATCCCCAACAAGCATGGCGGCCGAGAAAATCTCGAAGCCATCGAATTCCTGCGCCGGTTCAATCGCGAAGTGTTCGGCAAATTCCCGCACGCCACGACCGCGGCGGAGGAATCGACGGCGTGGCCGCAAGTGTCGCGGCCGACCGAATTCGGCGGTCTCGGGTTCGGTTACAAGTGGAACATGGGCTGGATGCACGACACGCTGAACTACATCAGCAAGGACCCCGTTTACCGCAAGCATCATCACGGCCAGATCCTGTTCGGGCTGCACTACGCGTTCTCGGAAAATTTCATCCTGCCGCTCTCCCACGACGAAGTGGTACATGGAAAACGCTCGATCCTCGGCCGCATGCCGGGCGACGAGTGGCAGCGCTTCGCGAACCTCCGTGCCTACTACGCCTTTATGTTCGGCCATCCCGGCAAGAAGCTGACGTTCATGGGCGCGGAATTCGGCCAGGAGCGGGAATGGAACCACGATCACTCGCTCGACTGGCATCTGCTCGATCAGGAGCGGCACCAGGGAATCCAATCGGTCATTCGCGATCTCAATGCGCTCTATCGCAGCGTGCCGGCGTTGCATGAACTGGATTGCGATCCGGCCGGATTCGAGTGGGTCATCGCCAACGACGCCGATCGCAGCATCTTTGCCTGGATGCGCAAGGGCGAGGATGGCCGGGCGCGATGCCTGGTGATCGCCAATTTCACGCCGACCGTTCACCGCGATTTCCGCGTGCGAGTTCCCTTCCCCGGCAAATGGCGCGAGGCGCTCAATACTGATTCCGCGCACTACGGCGGCAGCAATGTCGGAAACGGCGGAACGGTCGAAACGCTGGGCGGGGTCATCCCCGAGCTGAGCCTGACGCTCCCACCGCTTGCGGTGATCTTTCTGGTTCCGGAATTTTCATGATGAGGTTGTCCGAAGGAACTCATGTCCGCCTCGGGTCGAGCTGGGATGGACGCGGAACGAATTTCGCACTCTTCTCCGCGAATGCAGAAAAGGTCGAGTTGTGCCTGTTCGATAGTCAGGGCCGCCGGGAGATCGAGCGCGTCAGGCTGCCCGAACACAATGAGGGCGTCTGGCACGGCTATCTGAACGACGTGTCGCCGGGACAGCTTTACGGCTATCGCGTTTACGGCCCCTACGATCCGCAACGTGGGCACCGCTTCAATCCCCACAAGCTCCTGCTCGATCCCTACGCGAGGAAAATCGGCGGGCGATTGGTCTGGAGCGACGCGCACTTCGCCTATCGCACCGGAAGCCCGCGCGAGGATCTCTCTTTCGATCGGCGCGACAACGCCCGCGCCATGCCGAAGGCGACCGTGATCGACGAGACGTTCAATTGGGGCCGGCGCGAACCGCGTCCCAACATTCCCTGGGAAGACACGATCATCTACGAGGCGCATGTCAAAGGATTGACCAAGACACGCCAGGACATTCCACCGGAGTTGCGCGGGAGCTATCGCGCGCTTGCCGCGCCGGCGATGATCGATCATCTGAGGCGGCTCGGTGTCACGACCATCGAGCTTCTGCCGATTCATGGCTTCATAGACGACCGGCAACTGGTCGAGCGCAAGCTGTGCAATTACTGGGGCTACAACTCGATCTCGTTTTTCGCGCCGGAGCAGCGCTACGCACAGGACGGTGCGCTGGATGAATTCCGCATGTCGGTTGCCCGGCTGCACGATGCCGGCTTCGAGGTCATGCTCGACGTCGTCTACAA
>JBQCIZ010000255.1:0-4136 GCA_051953235.1 Nitrobacter sp.
TGGCGATCCGCCACAGGATGCGGGTCACGCTGCAGCCATCGACCTGTGCCGCCTCGAAGACGCTGCGCGGAATGCTGTCGAACGACGGCAGCAAGACCCAGATCACGATCGGCAGCGTGATCACGGCATGACTGAGAATCAACGCCGTATAGGAGCCGATCAGATCGACCTGCCGGAACATGACGTACCATGGCAGCAGGAACAGCGTGCCCGGCGCCATACGCGCCGCGAGCGTCAGGATCGCAGGCCACGAAATCCGCGTCCACGACACGGCAAAGGCGGCGGGGATTCCGAACAGCAGGCCGAGGCTTGTGGAGCCGACGGTGACGATCAGGCTGTTGATCGCATAGTTGAAGAACGGCGTCGTCTTCGTCAGCTCGATGTAGTTCTGGATCGTGGGCGAGAAGATCACGGTCGGCGGATAGGCCGTGACCTCGAACGACGGCTTGAATGAGGACATCACCATCCACGCCGTCGGCGTCAGGATGATGATGCCAGCAATGACGAGCTGCAGTGTGTTCAGCCAGCGGATCCAGCGGTCGGTTGTTTGCGCGTCAGACATCGTGCCGCCTCACCATGCCACCGCGCCGCGCAGACGATTGAAGGCGAGGACCGCACCGAACACGATCGCCGTCAGCGTCAGCATCAGCGCACTGGCGTAGCCGATGTTGAAGAATTCGAACCCGACCCGGAAGCCATAGATGTTGAGCGTATTCGAGGCATTGCCGGGACCACCCTGGGTCGTAATGTAGATGATGTCGAAGAACCGCAGCAGATCGACACTGCGCAGGATGGTGGCGGTGACAATGGTCGGCAGCAGCAGCGGCAGCGTGATGCGCTGGAACGTCTTGAACGGCGATGCACCGTCGATCTGCGCGGCTTCGTAGACGCTGGGCGGCAACGACTGCAATCCGCCGAGCACGATCAGCGCGACATAAGGCGTCCATTGCCAGGTATCGACCAGCGCGATGGTCGGAATCACCAGCGTCGGCGATGCCAGCCAATCCGACGGCGGCAATCCAATCGATTGCAGGATGTAGTTGGCCGCACCGAGCGACGGATCGAGGATCACCAGCCACATCATCCCGGCCACGACAGGCGGCATCATGAACGGCGAGATGAACAGCGATCGCACAATCCCGTGCAGACGCTTGGCGTGAAACAGCACCAGTGCGAGCCACACGCCCAGCACGAGCTGAAGCACCAGCGACAGCAGATAGAGCGCGATCGTGACCCAGAGCCCGTGCCAGAATTCGTTATCGGTCAGGAGCTTTGAATAATTGGCGAGTCCAACGAATGACTGCTTGCCGGTCGACGAAAAGCTCTGGAACCCGAGCCAGACCGTATAGACCACCGGAAACGCGATCATCCCGACGGTGAAGACCACCGCCGGAGCCGACAGGGCCGACAACTCCAGTCGTTGCCGATCCTGCGTCAATGTCGCTGTTGCCTGAGACATACGCGGAGCGTCCGGTACGAGTGCATTTTCGTCTGGCGCCGACGTGATCCGTCGGCGCCAAACCGCCGGTTACTTCTGGGCGATCAGCGCATCGAGCGCCTTGTCGGCATCGGCGCAGGCCTGATCGACGGTCTTCTGCTTCAGGATCAGATCCTGCACAGCCTGTCCGATGAACTCGCGCGACTGCGGATTGGCGACGATGGGATATCCAACCTCGGAGGAACCCTTGGTGGCGAGTACATCAAGCGCGGCCTGCCATTCCTTGCGCACCGGGGCCTCATCGATCCACTTGCGATACTCAGGATCGTTCGCAACCGCTGGACGCGGCGGCGCGATGCCCTGCAGCGCCATCCGCTTCTGGATTTCCGGACTCGTGGCCCATTGCACGAAGTACCACGCCGCTTCCTGCTGTTTGCTGTGCGCGGAGATGGTCAGCCCCCAGCCGATCGCGGTCGGGACCTGACCGGCTTCGCCGGCCGGGAACGGTGCGAGGCCCGTGTCCTTGAGGCGCGCGCCACCATCCATCACCGTGCGCAACTCATTCGAGGATTCGAACGACAGCGCGGAACGGCCGCTGCGATAGAGCGCCGAAATCTGCGGGAAGCTGTAGTTGACGACACCGGGAGGACCATAGTCGCGCAGCAGATCGCTATAGGTCTCCAGTGCCTCCTTGCCCTTGGGCGAGCAGAGGTTCGACTTGCCGTTCGCCATGTAGCTGCCGCCGATGTTGTGCAGCATGTTGCTGAAAGTATAGGCGACCGCGGGCTTTAGACCGCGCGACACGAATGGCGTGATCGAGGAGTCGCAGGCCTTCAGCTTCTTCACTGCTTCCTGCACATCCTTGATGGTCTTGGGAACTTCCACGCCACACTTCTTCAGAATGTCGGTGCGGTAATAGAGAATCGGACCTTCGATATTCATAGGCATGCTGGTCAGCTTGCCGTTGAATGTGGCTGCCTTCAGCAGAGCCTGGCTGAGGCCGGAAAAATCGTAATTCCCGGCGACGTTCTTCGTCATCGGCGTCAGGTCCGCATACCAGCCGGCCGCTGCGAACTGTTCGCCCTCGCGCGACGGCAGGGTCATGAACACATCGACCTCGTCGCTGTGCGCGTTCATGACCGTCACCAGACGCTGGCGCATCTGCTGCTCCTGATAGGTGTCGACCTTGAGGGTCATGCCCGTCAACTTCTCGAAATCCGCCTTCTGGGTCAGCAGCGCTTGCGAGATCGGATTGCTGTTGGCGAGGAAGGTGACGGTCTTGCCCTGGAATTTCTTCCAGTTGAAGTCGGCGGCATGGGCCTGCGAGAGGGTCGCAGCCGCGAGAATTGGAATCGCCACGCTGGCCATAAAGGTTTTTGCAGTCATGCACTGTCCTCCCTGACTCGTCTTGCTTTGAGCATCATTTTTGAAAACGGTTACATTCTAGGCGGCAAGGCCACTCTGTCAAGCAACCAGAAATTATTAGGGTATTTTTATAACGCGGCTGGACATTTCGCAGCACGTCCATCACAATATGTAACGTTACATAAGCAGTTTGGATTTCGATTTGCTCACAACCCGACCATCGAAACAGGGCATCCGCGCGGTCGCGGCACGCGCCGGCGTCTCCACCGCCTCGGTTTCGCGTGCGATCAACAATCCGGAATCCGTCAGTTCGGAATTGCGCGCACGCATCGCTCAGGCGATCGAGGCCGTGGGCTACATCCCGCACGCCCCGGCGCAGCTTCTGTCGTCACGCCGCTCGCGTACGCTCGGCGCGATCGTGCCGACCATCGACAACACGATGTTCGCGCGCGGCATCGCCGCGCTGCAAAAATATCTCTCGTCGGTCGGCTACATGCTGTTCCTGACCACGAGCGGCTACGATCTCGATGTCGAGTTGCAGCAAGCCCGCAACCTTATCAGCC
This sequence comes from Nitrobacter sp., assembly GCA_051953235.1. Taxonomy (GTDB): domain Bacteria; phylum Pseudomonadota; class Alphaproteobacteria; order Rhizobiales; family Xanthobacteraceae; genus Nitrobacter. The sequence continues at coordinate 3,367 of JBQCIZ010000255.1, forward strand.
GCGGCGTCGATGGTCTGGTCCTGCGCGGCGATTGTCATCACGATGCCTTGCGCAAGCTGCTGGCCGACAATGCCGTGCCGTTCGTCAACGTCGGAATCTACCAGCCCGATCGTCCCTATCCTTGCGTCGGCACCAACAACGAAGCGGCGGCCTATCGCGCCGCAGCCCATCTCATCGAACTCGGCCATCGCAGAATCGGAATCGTATCGGCGCTCCAGCGCAACAACGACAGGGCCAGCGCCCGCGTCACCGGCTTCCGCCGTGCACTCGCCGAAGCCGGCATCGAAATGCCGGCGCAATGGCATGTCGAGGTGCCCTATACGCTGGACGATGCCCGCGAGGCCGCACGCTATTTGATGAGCCTTGGCGAGCGGCCGACCGCAGTGGTATGCGGCAACGATGTCATTGCCTATGGCGTGCTGCTGGAAGCCGAGCGCAGCGGCTTCTCGGTTCCGCGCGATCTGTCCGTCGTCGGATTCGACGACCTCGACTGGAGCCGCCACCTGCGGCCGAGCCTGACCACCATTCATGTTCCGACCGACGAAACCTGGCAGCGGGCCGGCGAATACCTGGTCCGGCGGCTGGCAGGCGAACAGGCCATCATGCACCGCGAAGTGGATCACTCGCTTGTGGTCCGGGAATCGACGGCGCCGCCAACCCGCGCCTGAAAGGAATGTAAAGTGTCCAGCAAAACTCCCTTCTCGCTCACGCCCGGATTCCATGCCGTCGTCATCGGCGGCGCCGGCGATATCGGCGCCGCGATCAGCAAT
>JBQCIZ010000256.1:0-14919 GCA_051953235.1 Nitrobacter sp.
TGACGGCTTCTCCGCGGTCTACATCTTCTTCGTACTGAGCGGGCTGGTTCTGACCGGCGCCTTCGCGCGCCAACTCGCGCACCCGTTCGCGGTGGTGGCCGGGCGAGCGATCCGGCTCGGCATTCCCGCGCTCACCGCGACCCTTGCCGCCGCCGCGATCATGGCGCTGTTCGGCCGGCCGAATGTCGAGGCTGGACGAATACTGGGATCCGACTGGTTCGCAACGCTGTGGCACCCTACGCTGTCGCTGGGATCGGCCGTCTGCGACGGACTCCTGAATGCGCTGCTGCTCGGTTATCGGGATATGCCGGGCGTGGCATTCCTCGCGCCGTGGCAGCAGAGCGGCGCGCAGTCCTTCACCGTTCCGCTGTGGACGCTCAGCATCGAATTCTACGGCTCGTTGCTGATCCTCGGTCTCTGCCTGATCCGGCGGCAATCCAAAGCCCTGTGGTGGGTCGCGATGCTGCTTGGCGCGATCTTCTATGTGCGCAGCGCCTATATCTGTTTCTTCGCTGGGCACCTGCTCGCGACGCTGTCTCATCCCGACCATAGGCCGGCGCGTCGCATATGGCCGGCATTGGCGGTGATCCTTGGCGTCGCCTGCTGCGTCCTGTCGGAAACCTGGCAACCCGCATGGCTCCACGACTTTTGCCGGCTGTCGACGCCGCTGCTGTTTCCCGATCAGTCGGCGCAGTTCATGCAGAAGGCGTTCGGCGCGATCTGCATTCTTTGCGGTGTGCTGAACTGGCCTGCGGCACGCGTCGCGCTGTCGAAATCGTGGCTCGTGAAGCTATCGCGGCTGTCGTTTCCGCTTTATCTGGTCCACTGGCCAATCCTGTTCGGCCCAACCACCGCGATTTTCCTGCTGATTGCGCCCCGTTTCGGCACGACGGTCGCGAGCGCGCTCAGCATCGTTTTGGCGATCATGCTGTCGCTGGCGGCCAGCCTCGCATTCGTCCGGGTGGATGACATTGCACTGGCGCTGTCGCGCCGGATTCGGAAGCTGCGCGCCGCGCCGCTTCCGTCAAGGACGGGCGACCGCCTTCAGCCCGCCGAATAGCCGGTCACGCGCCCTTTCGCTTGTACACTGTAAGCGCGTCGGCTCCCCAGGTGTCGTGCGCGACAACCTCAAGACGCGGCGACGCCGTGAGCGCATCCAGCGGTAACCCGGCCAACGCCGGAATGCCGTCAGTACCGATCGCGCCGGGGCCCCGCAACAGCCACGCCTCATCGACGAGATCGGCCGCGACGAACGACGACGCGATGTGCGAACCGCCCTCGACCATCAGCCGCGTGATGCCCTTCTCCGACAGTGCGTGAAGCACCGCGACAAGATCGAGCCCGCCGCCTGCTTTCGCCGCTTCGACCCGAAGCACCTGCGCACCGGCCGCGCCGAGCTTCATGGCGGCAGGCGCTTCGGCAATGCTGGATGTCATGACCCACAGCGGCGTTTCGCGCGCTGAATGAACCAGTCGGCTCGCGCCGGAAATGCGCAGCGCACGATCCAGCACCACCCGCACCGGCGAGCGCTTCTCCATGCCCGGCAAACGGCAGTCGAGCTGCGGATCGTCGGCCTGCACGGTGCCGATGCCGACCAGAATGGCGTCGCATTGCGCGCGTAAGAGATGCACGCGCGCTTTCGCAGCCTCGCCGGTGATGGCGACCGGTTTGCCCCCGGCCGCACCGATCTTCTCGTCGGCGGACACCGCAAGCTTGAGGATGACGTGAGGCCGCTTGTCCCTGATACGGCGGAAATGTCCGGCGTGATCGCGTGCGGCGTCCGCAGCACCCAATCCAACCTCGACGGAAATCCCGGCGGCGCGCAACCGCGCATGGCCCTGCCCCGCCACCTCCGGATTGATATCCTCGATGGCCGAGACCACGCGCGCGATCCCGGCTGCGATGACAGCATCGGCGCAGGGCGGCGATTTGCCGACGTGCGAGCATGGCTCCAGCGTCACATAAAGTGTCGCCCCTCGTGCCGCCGCCTCGCCTGCGCGAGTGAGTGCCTCGACCTCGGCATGGGGACGGCCGCCCGGCTGGGTCCAGCCGCGGCCGACAATGATGCCGTCCTTGACGATGATCGCACCAACAGAAGGGTTGGGCCACGTGCGCCCGAGGCCGCGGCGGCCCAGCGCGAGCGCCAGTTGCATGAACCGCGTATCGGCGGCCTTGGCCTTCGTAAGGCGCTCCCTGAACTGATCTTCGAGGAGACGAAACGCCATCGTCTATTTGCGCAGCGGGACCGGCCGCGCGTCGTCCTCGCCCGAGAGTTCGCCGAGCACGGCCTCGAAATCCCTGGCCTCACGGAAATTGCGGTAGACCGAGGCAAACCGCACATAGGCCACGTCGTCGAGCCGGCGCAGATGCTCCATCACGATCTCGCCGATGGTCTCTGACGAAATCTCCGACTCGCCTCCGCTTTCGAGTTCGCGCACGATTGCCGAAACGGTCTTCTCGACGCGCTCCGCCTCGACCGGGCGCTTGCGCAGCGAAATCTGCACCGAACGCATCAGCTTGTCGCGGTCGAACGGCACGCGACGGCCGTTGCGCTTGATGACGGTCAGTTCGCGCAACTGCACCCGCTCGAAGGTCGTGAAGCGGAAGTTGCAGGCCATGCAGACGCGCCGCCGCCGGATCACGGCCGAGTCTTCGGTCGGCCGTGAGTCCTTCACCTGGGTATCCAGACTATTGCAGCTCGGGCAGCGCATCCGCGTGAAGCCCCTCGATTACTGGTAGATCGGGAAGCGGTCTGTGAGCGCGCGGACGCGCTCCTTGATCGCTGCTTCGACGAGCGGCGCCTTGCCGTCGTCGGATTGCGCGATGGCGTTCAGCACCTCCGCGATCATGCCGCCGACCTGCTTGAATTCGGCGACACCAAAGCCGCGCGTGGTGGCCGCCGGCGTGCCGAGCCGGAGGCCCGACGTGACGAACGGCTTTTCGGGATCGAACGGAATGCCGTTCTTGTTGCAGGTGATGGCGGCGCGCACCAGCGCCTTCTCCGATATATTGCCCTTCAGCCCCTTCGGCCGCAGGTCAACCAGCATCAGGTGATTGTCGGTGCCGCCGGATACGATGTCGAAGCCGTGGCCGCGCAGGCTTTCCGCCAGCGCCTTGGCGTTCTCGACGATGTTCTTCGCGTAGATCTTGAAGTCCGGACGCAGCGCCTCACCGAACGCCACCGCCTTGGCGGCGATCACATGCATCAGCGGACCGCCCTGCAGGCCGGGGAAGATCGCCGAATTGATCTTCTTGGCGATCGCCTCGTCGTTGGTCAGGATCAGGCCACCGCGCGGGCCGCGCAGCGACTTGTGCGTCGTCGTGGTGGTGACGTGCGCATACGGCACGGGCGAAGCGTGAGCGCCACCCGCGACGAGACCCGCGAAGTGCGCCATATCGACCAGCAGATACGCGCCGACGCTGTCGGCGATCTCGCGGAAACGCTTGAAGTCCCACGGCCGCGAATAGGCCGAACCACCGGCGATGATGAGCTTCGGCTTGACCTGCTCCGCCTGCTTTGCCACCGCATCCATGTCGATCAGTTGATCCTCGTGGCGCACCGTGTAGTGCGACGGCTTGAACCACTTGCCGGACATATTGACCGGCGAGCCATGGGTCAGATGCCCGCCCGCCGCAAGATCGAGACCCATGAAGGTGTCGCCCGGCTGCAGCAGCGCCAGGAACACCGCCTGGTTCATCTGGCTGCCGGAGTTCGGCTGCACGTTGGCGAACTGCGCGCCGAACAATTTCTTGGCGCGATCGATCGCCAGCGTCTCGGCAACGTCGACCCACTCGCAGCCGCCGTAGTAGCGCGCCCCCGGATAGCCCTCGGCATACTTGTTGGTCATCACCGAGCCCTGCGCTTCCAGCACCGCGCGGCTGACGATGTTTTCCGAAGCGATCAGCTCGATCTCGTGGCGCTGACGGCCGAGCTCGCCCTTGATGGCATTGGCGATCTCAGGGTCAGCCTCGGCCAAGGTGGCCGTAAAGAAGGTATCGGGTGCGGAGGCGGTTTTGGCGGTCGAGCTCATGAACGGAATATCCTTGTCGGCGCAGCCCGTTAGAACGGGCGCGGCGGACGGTTGGGCGGTTCGAAGCGGCGCGAGCCAGATAGCACATTGGCTCAAGGTGGCCAAGGTGTTGCGGCTAAGGGCCCACATTTGGGCAATATATGGTGGATAGCCGCAGTTTAAGCCCATCCGGCGGGCATGGTCTTATTTGGCGAGGTAGCGCCGCACCGCGGCCAGCGATGGCCCGACATTGGAAATGGCTTCCAGCAACTTGTCACGGGACACGTTCAGCCGGCCCGCCCAGAGGTCGGTCTGGGCTTCGTCACTGGTATCCACCGCGATCGCCGGTTTCTGATAAGTGGATACGACTGATGCAACTGTGACGAGCTGGATCATGGTGCAAGTCTAGCACGCAGGCCGAAACCGGCCACCGCACCTCGCCTCCAGAGTTAAGATCGGGTTTCCTGCTCCGCCGCATTTCCGTCCAAATCGAGCTCCCGTCACCGGACAACGCGGCATGAAATTTCGGCAAGGTCGCCGGCATGGGGAACGCCGATCCGGCCATTGCATTATTGCGGCGTCGTTCAACCACCGAGGACAGCGCAATGAAGAAAATCATTTTCGCCGTTTGCTGTGCAACACTGATGGGACTCGGAACCGCGATGGCGCAGACCTCAGCCGCGCCGGCTCAGGACACCACATCGAAGAGTACATCGATGTCCAAGGAAGGCATGTCGAAGGGCAAGATGGCCAAGAGCAAGGCGACGAAACACAAGACCGTCGGCATGTCGAAGAGTTCGAAGGCGAAGAGCGACAGCATGACAAAGGGCAACATGCCGAAGTAATCCGCTTCGCATGGATGTCGCAGAAGCCGCGTGGCCTGACGGGCGCGCGGCTTTTGAATGTCCGGATTTGAACGGCAGAGCCTGGGTGCTGCCGCGAACCAGGAGTCGCTCACAATACCGTGCTCCCTCACGGGATGACCACAATCGTGACCAGAATCGTGATTCCGTCCAAAGGCGGCCGGTATGCGAGCATTGTTTTCCGGCATTCTGGTTATGGGAATGGCGCTTCTGGCAGCGCCCCTGCTCGCTCGCGACGACGGCCGCTACGCCAATTCACCCCTGCATGAATGGTTCAACAGCCTGCGTTCCGGCAAAGGGCTGTGCTGCTCCGACGCCGATGGGACCGCCATCAGCGAAGCCGACTGGGATTCGAAGGACGGTCACTACCGCGTGTATCTCGGCGGCCAATGGATCGATGTACCCGACGACGCCGTCATCAAGGCGCCGAATCTGGCGGGGCGCACCATGGTGTGGCCGATGTATCGGGACGGGAAATTGCTCTTGATCCGCTGCTTCATTCCCGGTCCGATGATCTAACCGGTGTGAACGAACGACGGTCTCGGTTCGGTTACCTACAGCGTCATCTGCGCGTGGCTGCATTCCTTGCAGGTAAATTTCACGCGCGTCGCTCCCTTCGGCGCCTTCACCTTGTTCTCGGCGCCGCACTTTCCGCACTTGGTGACGATGCGGGTATCGCCTTGCTTCACGGCGACACCCTTGCGCTCCATTGCCTCGCGCATCAGCCGTTCGGCTTCCTCGCGCATCGCCTGCTTGTCCACCATGATTGCCCTGTCCGCTTGGATCCCGGCTCGTTCTAGCCGGAAATTGTCGCGATGTCGCTATCGCACCGCGCCTGGAAAGCAGGACGATCGCTTCGTTTCGTGTGCAGGGCGTCTGCGCTGTTCATGAACATTAAATCGTCGTGGTCCTTATCCCCGGTCCGGAAACCTCGCTTATCCTGCGCATGTCCTGCTCACGAGGGGCGCTTCGCGAGGCGTTCGGAAATGGAGCAGGATGCGGCGTCCTGCGTGTCGCGGTTCGCACCCGCGCGCCCGGGAGGTCTTGGGTCATCGCCCGGCCTTACTATGAAGGCCTGCCACAGGCTGGCTGGACGCGGTGCAGGTGAAGGCGGCGAAATCCGCCGGATGCAGGCTTCAGTGCCTGCGGCCTGTACCCGGAAGCGCGGTCCCAAAGACCAAAAACCGCCGTGATGGAGCGCCGGACGGCGTTGCCGTGGCCTCTGGTTCTCGCCATATCGAGGATCACGCTGCGGAAACAAAATTCAAGGTGCGCCTCTCGGCGCTCCGTCACCCCTCACCGTTGCAAGGGGTGAAAGCTGAAAACACAACCCGGCGCAATCGCGTGCGGGAAAGCAGAGGTGTGGGCGACGAGCAAGGGCTCGCGCCGGCTGTTTGAAAATTGAATCAGACCAACGGCGTCAGAGCCCGGTATAGCCGGCCTTGACCGGGTCGGTCGTCCCATCAAGTTCGCGCAAATAGGTTAACCCGCAGACCGCAAGGCGCTGCGGATCGGTCTCACCGGCTTCCACCAGCATCTTGATGTAGTCCGTCACCTTGCTGCGTGCTTCCTCACTCGCTGCGGCGCTGCGATTCAGCAAGAGGTCGTAAGTCATCATGATCCGATCGATGGCGGCGTCCATACTATCCTCGTGTTGTGGTCAGCTCTCGGCCTGAAATCGCGCAATCGCCTTGTTGGCGAGCCTGATGCGGTTTTTCTCACCGCTGTGAAACATCCGGACGATGATTTCGAGCAACTGGTCGTTGGTCGCCATACTCTCGCTGATAGCGCCGGTCCGGCGCAGATAGTTGGCGGCGATCGCATACGCTTCGCCCACCGTCTCGAAATTAATGACCTGCAAATCGCGTTCGACCAGCATGGGTTGTCGGGTCTCCGGTGCGGATCGACAACAGCGAAGCGCGCGCAAAGTTCCCTTGGGCGGGAACAAAATTACCGTAGCAGACAGCAAGGCGCACCGGCGCCGGATGAACCGGGCCGATGCGCACCAAAGCTGGGATGTCGTGTGGAAGGACTTATCCGGAAGACGGGCGGCCGATCTTCACGCCGGCTTCGCCCCGTCCCGGAGAAAACTCAAAGCCGATAAAGAATCTGGTCGGTCCAGAAGCGCTCGAGGCGATGCAGCGACTTGTTCAGCGTCGCGAATTCCTCGTTGGAGATGCCGCCGACCTGTTCGACGGTCTTGACGTGCTTCTGATAGAGCGCATCGACGATGCGGCGGATTTCCTGGCCCTGAGCCGTCAGACGGATGCGGACCGAGCGGCGATCGACGCGCGAGCGCTGATGATCGAGGAAGCCGAGCTCGACGAGCTTCTTCAGGTTGTACGAAACGTTGGAGCCGAGATAGTAGCCGCGGGTGCGCAACTCGCCGGCGGTCAATTCCTTGTCGCCGATGTTGTAGAGCAGAAGCGCCTGCACCGAATTGATGTCGGCACGGCCGCGGCGATCGAACTCATCCTTGATGACATCGAGCAGGCGGCGATGCAGCCGCTCCACGAGCGTCAAGGCTTCGAGATAGAGCGGCTGAACCGGCGTCTGACCGGCAACCTGTTCGGCGGGCTCGTGAGCCTTCGCGACGGCTTTCATCATGACATTCCCCTGTTGTCGTTTTTATGGACTTATTCGACGAAAATTGTTTCCCGCCGGATAGAGAGACCTTAGGGGAGGCGTTTGAAGATCAGCTTAAATAAGACAATAAAGAGATCATGAATTTAAGACAGTGAATCGCGGATTAAGCCCGTCAAACAAGGGGTTTTTGCAACTTTTCATTGACGCTGCGCCGCACCTGTTCACGCTTCGTCTGCCCTTCTGTCGCATTCAGGAACAGCCTCGTTCGAATTCGAAACATTCGGTCAAGACAGATGACCGCGGCGTTAGGGTCACCGAATTCTTACCGCTAAAAATTTTCGGAAAATCCTACGGAGCGCGGCCACTTTCAGGCGACGCCGCGGGTCCGTCCTTCCCAGTAAGGTGCACGCAGCAGCTTGCGGTCGATTTTTCCGAGGCCTGTCACCGGAATCGCATCGACGAAATCGATCGATTTCGGCGACCACGGCGCGCCACGCTTCTCCTTGACGTGCGCTTGCAGTTCCGCGGCGCTGTTGTTGGCGCCGGGCTTGAGCACGACGAAGGCCTTCACCGCCTCGCCCCACTTCTCGTCGGGAATGCCGATCACCGCGGCCGACGCGACGGCGTGATGCGCCATCAGCGCGTCCTCAACCTCGCGCGGATAGATGTTGAAGCCGCCGGAGATGATCATGTCCTTGGTGCGGTCCACGATATAGAGGTAGCCGTCGTCGTCTTTCACCGCGACGTCGCCGGTATGCAGCCAGCCACCGCGCAATGTCTCCGCGGTCGCCTCGGGTCGCTTCCAGTAGCCATCCATCACCTGCGGACCGCGCACACAGATCTCGCCGGGCTCGCCGACAGCGACTTCCTTGAGATCGCTATCGAGCAGCTTCACCTCCACGAGCGGATTGGGTCGACCACATGACCCGAGCCGGCGCGGATTGCCGAGATCATGATCGATCTTGCGCAACGATGTGATGCATTGCGGCGCCTCGGTCTGACCGTAGAGCTGCACGAAGACAGGGCCGAAAATGCCCATGGCCTCCCGCAATCGGTCGGGCGACATCGGCGCCGCGCCGTACACGATCATCTCGAGCGAGCGCATGTCGTAGCGCGAACGCACTTCGGCGGCATCGATCAATGCATAGATCAGCGTCGGCACCAGAAAGAGCGTGTTGATTTTGTCTTCAGCGACAACGCTGCAGAAATTCTCCATCTCAAAACCCTGCACCAGACGCGTGAAGCCGCCGCGCATCATGATCGGATAAATGTTGACGCCGGCGGCGTGACTGATCGGCGTCGCCGCCAGATAGCGGATGTCGGCGGGCCAATCCCAGTCCGAATAGACTGCCATCGCGGTTGCCACCATGGCGCGATGCGGAATGATGACGCCCTTCGAACGCCCCGTGGTGCCGCCCGTGTAGGCGAGCCAGACAATCCCGTCCGTTTCGCTCTCATCAACAAGCGGTGCAACCGCCGCATGGCGAAACCGGAGGCGAACATCGACGGCGCCCTGCATGGAACCGAATGACAACAGATGCTTCAGCGAGGGAGTGCGCGCCTTGATCGCAAGGCCGCGGGCGGTGAACTTGCCGGGCTCGACGATCAGGGCATCGATCTCCGCATCCGCGACGATGAAAGCATGGTCATCCTCGGCGGCCAGCGGATGCAGCGGCGTATAGCGCAGGCCCATCACGGTCGCTGCGCAGATCGCAGCCCAGGTCTCGACGCGGTTGCCGGAGAGGATCGACAGCGCGTCGCCCTTCTTCAGGCCGATCGAGCGGAATACAAAAATGAAGCGGCTGATCGCGTCGCCAAGCTGGCGATAACTCCATCGGAAGGTCTCGTCCGCGATCGCCGGCCGATCGCCGAACCGCGCAATGGAACTGATGATGAGACTGCCGACAGTCCCTCCGGAATAAAGTCCGCTCACATCCCCCTCCCTCTTCGCTAGCCTTCTTGTCGAGACCTGTGCGTCCGAAATCTATGGCGGCCGTTCGCGCGCAGCCATCCAGGCGAGCCCCAGATAGGCCGCTAGCATCGCGGTTTCGAACCCGACAATCGCAAGATTGCCGCCGTAGATCGCCGGGAACATCAGTTCGATCACCGCCATGGATACAACCGTCGTCAGCCACACCACGGCGCCCCAGGGTGTCGCCAGCCAGAGGCCAACGGCAGCGACAAGCTCGATCACGGCGAAATAAACGGTCGCCGTCTGCCAGGGCATGGTCTGGTTTTCAAAAGCCTGGTCTTCGCTGCCGATGAAGCCGGTGAGCTGGGCCCAGTGATAGAGGCCCTTGGCGACCGACAGCACCGCCATGATGCGCAGGAACAGGACCAGCCGCCGGGTCCAGACGTTTTCGTCGGGCTGTGTCCGCGCAGACGAGATCGCGTCCACCGACATGGCGGTGTCCCGCGGCGCCTGCTCGCGCGAAGAGGTATCGGACATCAGTTTGTCTTGCTCATAGCCGGGAACGATGTGATCGAACCCGATTCATGACCGTTTGAGACCACAAAATCAATTGCATGGAAACAGTGCATGTGCGCGGTGACGAGGGCCGATCCGGGTGCTAGAATTGGAACAAATCAAATCCGTTCTGGTCTTCTGGAGTGTCGGTAACATGGCGATCAAATTCGGGCGTCCCATCGAAATGCGGGATGGCCCCCGCCGCGAGCCCGCCGTATCCGCCCCTCCCCTCGATCTGGTCACCCGGCCGCGCCGCAACCGAAAGGCCGAATGGGCCCGCCGGCTGGTCCGCGAGAACGTACTCACGACGAACGACCTAATCTGGCCGCTGTTCGTTGTGGAAGGCAGCAACAAGCGAACTCCCGTCGCCTCAATGCCTGGCGTCGATCGCCTCACGGTCGATCAATGCGTGCGCGATGCCGAGCGCGCGATGAAGCTCGACATCCCCTGCATCGCACTGTTCCCCTATACCGATCCGTCCCTGCGCGACGAGACTGGCAGCGAGGCGCTGAATGCCGACAATCTCGTGTGCCAGTCGGTGCGCGCGATCAAGAAGGAATTTCCCGATCTCGGCGTGCTCTGCGACGTTGCGCTCGATCCTTTCACCAATCACGGCCACGACGGACTGATCGAGGACGGCAAGATCCTCAACGACGAAACCGTGGCCGTGCTGGTGCGGCAGGCGCTGGTACAGGCCGAGGCCGGATGCGACATCATCGCGCCCTCTGACATGATGGACGGCCGCGTCGGCGCTATCCGGGAAGCGCTGGACGATGCCGGCTTCCTCGACGTGCAGATCATGGCCTACGCCGCAAAATATGCATCGGCGTTCTACGGCCCGTTCCGCGACGCCATCGGCTCTGCCAAGACGCTGACCGGCGACAAGCGCACCTATCAGATGGACAGCGCCAATTCGGACGAGGCCCTGCGCGAGGTCGAACTCGACATCGCCGAGGGCGCCGACATGGTGATGGTGAAGCCGGGCATGCCCTATCTCGACGTGGTGCGCCGGGTGAAGGACAGTTTTGGGATGCCGACCTTCGCCTATCAGGTGTCCGGCGAATACGCGATGATCGCGGCCGCGGCCGGCAACGGCTGGATCGACGGCGACCGCGCCATGATGGAGAGCCTTGTCGCTTTCAAGCGCGCCGGTGCGGACGGCGTGCTGACCTATTTCGCGGCGGCAGCAGCGGAAAAGCTCAAACAGCAGGCCTGACGCGCGACGGTGCTGCGGCGCACGTTCATTGCCGTTCCGTAACGGTTTTCGGGACTTGCAACCCCGGCATGACATCGCCATGTCGAGGACGGCGCGACCATGCGCCGTGGAGGAGTGGCTATGACCGATAGTGGTTCAGGCAAGATGCATGACGGCGGCTCCGCCGAATTCCGGCCCCACGCGTTCGATCCGTGGATGCAGCCGGAGTTGTTCCGCGGCGTTCTGACGCGGCGCTTTTTCGCGTTCCTGATCGACCTCGTGGTGCTGTCGATTCCGGTGATCCTCGCGGTGATCTTCATTGCCGTGTTCGGCGTGGTCACGCTCGGGCTGGGCTGGGCCCTGTTCTGGCTGGTATCGCCTACATCCATTATCTGGGCGCTCGTCTATTACGGCGCCTCACTGGGCGGGCCGCACTCCGCGACCATCGGCATGCGCGTGATGGATCTGGAAATGCGTACCTGGTACGGCGCACCGAGCTATTTCGTGCTGGGCGCGATGCACGCCGTGCTGTTCTGGGTTTCGGTGTCGATCTTCACGCCGCTCATTCTGCTGGTCGGCCTGTTCAACGGACGCCGCAGGCTGCTGCATGATATGCTGCTGGGAACCGTGATCATCACCAATTCGATTCGGGCGCCGGTTGCGCAACCCTCACGGACCTATTGAGGCCGCGATCGGTTCATCAGCGCGCGAGGCCGGCCGGAAGCGATGTATGACACATCATGTCGAAGCTCCGGTCGGGGATTTTGGCGTCGGCACTCAGCCAAACCGATTGACCGGTGCGGATCGGGAGGCGATGCTTGTCATAACTGCTTCGCATATTGAGCCGCCGTGACCCAACATTCGCGCGACACCCCGCAATTCTACCTGACGGCGCCGTCGCCGTGTCCTTATCTGCCCGACCGCAGCGAACGCAAGGTGTTCACCCATCTCGTCGGCGACAAGGCAGGCGACCTCAACGACCTTCTGACCCACGGCGGCTTTCGCCGCAGCCAATCCATTGCCTACCGTCCGGCGTGCGACCAATGCCGCGCCTGCGTCTCGGTGCGGGTGATCGCCAACGAATTCCGTCCCTCGCGCAACTTCCGCAAAGTGCTAGCGCGCAACGCCGATATCGTCGGCGAGCTGCGCAGCGCCGTTCCGACGTCAGAACAGTATTCGATCTTCCGCGCCTATCTCGACCAACGCCATCGTCACGGCGGCATGGCCGACATGACCGTGCTCGACTACGCCATGATGGTCGAGGATAGCCACGTCGAAACCCGCATCGTCGAATAACGCCGACGCAATGCCGATACGGGCATCACCGGGCGCGGCAGCGACCTGGTGGCCGTGGCGCTCACGGACGTGCTGAGCGACGGATTGTCGATGGTGTATTCCTTTTTCGAGCCGTCCGAAGAGAACCGCTCGCTCGGCACCTTCATGATCCTCGACCACATCGCGCGTGCGCGGCGGCTTGGCCTGCCCTACGTCTATCTCGGCTACTGGATCGAAGGCTCGCGCAAGATGGATTACAAGGGCCGCTTCCTGCCGCAGCAACGCCTTGCGCCTTCGGGCTGGCTGCGTATCGACGCGAAGGGCGAGACGTTGAACGAGCCGCAGGATTAGCCGCGAGCCGGTGCTAGCCCGCGATCGTATCGAACAGCAGCTTGACGTTGAGGATCACGATGAGGCTCGCGATCAGCCACGCGGCCACCGCCCACATCGGAGAGATCGCAAACTCGCCCATCTTGCGCCGGTCCGAAACGAAACGGACCAGCGGGATCACGGCAAACGGCAATTGCATCGACAGGATGACCTGACTGAGGACCAGCAATTGCCCGGTACCGCGCTCACCATAGAGCGCAGTGACAGCAATCACGGGCACGATGGCGATGCCCCGGGTGACGAGCCGGCGCGCCCACATCGGCATCCGCAAGCGCAGAAAACCTTCCATCACGATCTGGCCCGCGAGCGTCGCGGTTACGGTTGAGTTGATGCCGGACGCCAGCAGCGCAATGGCAAACAACGTCGATGCGATGCCAAGCCCCAGCAATGGCGACAGCAGTTTGAAGGCATCGCCGATCTCGGCGACGTCGGTGTGACCGCTCTTGTGAAACGTCGCAGCCGCAACGATCAGGATCGCAGCGTTGACGAACAGCGCTAGCATCAGCGCCAGCGTGCTGTCGGCGGTCGCCCATTTGATGGCATCCCTGCGGCCTTCGTCCGTTCTCGGATAGGCCCGGGTCTGCACGATCGACGAGTGCAGATAGAGATTGTGCGGCATGACGGTCGCGCCGATGATGCCGATGGCGATGTAGAGCATCTCTGGATTGGTGACGATCTCGCGCGAGGGCATGAAGCCGCGCAGGACCTCCGCGACCGGCGGAGCGGCGGCCACGATCTGGATCGCAAAACAGACAGCAATCACGATCAGCAGCGCAACCACGAAGGCTTCGAGAAAACGAAAGCCCCGGTTCATCAATAGCAGCAACAGGAAGGCATCGAGCGCCGCGATCAGCGCGCCCCCGATCAGGGGAATGCCGAACAGCAGTTGCAGCGCAATCGCGGTGCCGATCACCTCCGCAAGATCGCAGGCAATGATCGCCGCCTCGCAGGCGAGCCACAGTATGAAGTTGACCGGCCGCGAAAAGCTGTCCCGGCAGGCTTGCGCGAGATCGCGGTCGGTGGCGATGCCGAGCCGCGCGGCCAATGCCTGCAGCAGGATCGCCATGATGTTCGAGAGCAGGATGACAGCGAGCAGCGTGTAGCCGAACCGCGAGCCGCCGGCGATGTCAGTCGCCCAGTTGCCGGGGTCCATGTATCCCACGGAGACCATGTAGCCGGGCCCTGCGAAGGCCAGCAGGCGGCGCAGCCAATGCCCGGTCGCGGGCACCCGCACCGTCGCATGAACCTCCTGAAGGCTCGGTTGCACAGCCTCCACGGATCGCCAGCCGTCGGCGAAAACCGACCCTTGCGGGCTCTTTAGGGCCGATTCAGGCGGCAAAGCGTGCGTCTTGGCATCCATTCACCGGATGATGGACCAGTTTTCCCTTTATTGCAACTCATTTGCAACTGCATCTAGGAGATCGCGAAGAGGCGACTGCAAAAAACCTGAAGTGGTTTTGGTGTCGATCAGTCCCCGCGCCGCCTGATCCGGAAGCGGGTGGCTCGTCCGTCGAGCGGCGGCCAGTGTCACGATCAACCTGCTGACCAAGGAATCGCGCCATGACCGCCGCCCCGACACCCCATCTGCCCTCAACGTTCAACCGACTCGCCTGGTCGAACCTCGCAGCGCAGTCCGCCGAACAGGTGGCGCTGGCGGCAGCCCCAATCGTCGCCGTGCTCATGCTCGGCGTCGGCGAAGGCGAAACCGGCGTGTTGCAGACTGCACTGACGCTGCCGTTCGTGCTGTTCGCGATTCCTGCAGGTCTTCTGGCCGACCGCATCTCGCGGCGCTGGCTGATGGCATGTTCGGAGGCGCTGCGGGCCGCGGCGCTGCTGGCGATCCTGGCCCTGATCTGGTTCAAACTGCTGACGCTCCCCCTGCTCGCCCTGCTTGGATTTATCGCGGTATGCGGCACGGTCGCTTACAGCGTGGCGGCGCCATCGCTCGTGCCATCGCTCGTATCGCCGACGCTCTTGCCCGCCGCCAATGCGCGCATCGAATTGGCGCGCACGGTCGCCTTTGCCAGCGGCCCGGCGCTCGGCGGCGTTCTGGTCGGATGGGTCGGCGCAGCTCCGGCGTTCGGTTTTGCCGCAGCACTTTCCGCCATCGCGGTGGTGCTGCTAGCCGGCATT
>JBQCIZ010000257.1:0-5006 GCA_051953235.1 Nitrobacter sp.
GAAAGCCGCTTTCGCGCTGGAACTTCCTGGAGTTTTAAGCGGCGGATAGCAGCTTGGTCAAATGATCGCTGCGTTTCAGCATTGCTTTCCGGAAAGAGCGGTTATGCCGGTTCGCCCTGCTTGGTTTACAATCGCGAACCGGGGCGTGGAAAACGTGCAGGACCGCCGCGATGCCATAGGAACCCGCCCCGAAACTTTGTAGTTTTCGCCGCCATGACCATCCAGCCCACGATACCGACATCGTCCGATACCGCCGTACCCGCAGAAGTGGCGCGGGTCACGCCGATGATGGAGCAGTATCTCGAAATCAAGGCCGCCAATCCCGGCCTGCTGCTGTTCTACCGGATGGGCGATTTCTACGAGCTATTCTTCGAGGACGCCGAGATCGCCTCCCGCGCGCTCGGCATCATGCTGACCAAGCGCGGCAAGCATCAGGGCATGGACATTCCGATGTGCGGCGTTCCGGTGGAACGCTCCGACGACTATCTGCATCGCCTGATCGCATCGGGCCATCGCGTCGCAGTCTGCGAGCAGATGGAAGACCCCGCCGCCGCGCGCAAGCGCGGGAACAAGAGCGTGGTGCGGCGCGATGTGGTGCGTCTGGTGACGCCGGGCACCTTGACCGAAGACACGCTGCTCGACGCCAAGGCCAACAACTACCTGCTGGCGCTGGCGCGCGCCCGCGGCTCGGCCGGTGGCGACCGCATCGCGCTGGCGTGGATCGATATCTCAACCGCGGAATTCATCGTCACCGAATGCGCGACCGGCGAACTCGCGGCAACGCTCGCGCGCATCAACCCCAACGAGGTGATCGTCTCCGATGCGCTGTATGGCGATGCGGATCTCAGCGCACTGCTGCGCGAACTGTCGTCGGTGACGCCGCTGACGCGCGACGTCTTCGACAGCGCCACCGCCGAACGCAGGCTGTGCGATTACTTCGCCGTCGCCACCATGGACGGCCTCAGTGCGATGTCGCGACTGGAAGCGACCGCAGCCGCGGCCGCTGTCACCTATATCGACCGCACCCAGATCGGCAAACGTCCGCCGCTGTCGCCACCATCGCGCGAGGCGTCCGGCAGCACCATGGCAATCGATCCCGCGACCCGCGCCAACCTCGAACTGACGCGCACGCTCGCTGGAGAACGGCGCGGCTCGCTGCTCGACGCCATTGATCGCACGGTGACGGCCGCCGGTTCGCGGCTTCTGGCCCAGCGCTTGGCGGCGCCGCTGACCGACAACGCCGCCATCGCGCGGCGGCTCGATGCCGTCGCGGCCTTCACATCCGACAGCGCGGCGCGCGACGACATCCGCACCGTGTTGCGCACCGCGCCTGATATGTCGCGGGCGCTGGCGCGATTGTCGGTCGGACGCGGCGGTCCGCGCGATCTCGCAGGTCTCCGCGACGGCATCCTGGCCGCCGATCAGGCGCTGACGCGACTCGGCGCGATGCCTGAAGTGCCGCGCGACATCACAGCCGTGATGGAGGCTTTGCAAAAGCCGTCGCGCGACCTCGCGCGCGAACTCGACCGCGCGCTGGCCGAGCAATTGCCGCTGATGAAGCGCGACGGCGGGTTTGTCCGCGAAGGCTACGAACCGGCCCTCGACGAAGCGCGCAAGCTGCGCGACGACTCGCGGCTCGTGGTCGCGGCGATGCAGGCGCGCTACGCCGAGGTGACCTCCGTCAAGGCGCTGAAGATCCGGCACAACAACGTGCTCGGCTATTTCGTCGAGGTGACGGCGCAGCACGGCGACAAGCTGATGACTGCGCCGCTCAACGCAACCTTCATCCATCGCCAGACGCTGGCCGGCCAGGTGCGCTTCACCACGTCTGAACTCGGCGAGATCGAGGCGAAGATCGCCAACGCCGGCGATCGCGCGCTCGGCCTCGAACTGGAGATTTTCGACCGCCTCTCCGCCATGGTCGCTGACGCCAGCGACGACCTGCGCAGCGCGGCCCATGCCTTTGCGCAACTCGATGTCGCGACCGCACTGGCAAAACTCGCGACCGATGAGAGTTATACGCGGCCGGAGGTCGACACCTCGCTCGGCTTCGCCATCGAGGGCGGGCGGCATCCGGTGGTCGAACAGGCGCTGAAGCGCGACGGCCAACCGTTCATCGCCAATGCCTGCGACCTGTCGCCGGGGCCGAACCAGTCCTCCGGGCAGATCTGGCTGCTCACCGGCCCCAATCGGGCCGGCAAATCGACCTGCCTGCGCCACAACGCGCTGATCGCGCTGATGGCGCAGATCGGCAGCTTCGTGCCGGCGAGCCGCGCGCGCATCGGCATGATCGACCGGCTGTTCTCGCGCGTCGGCGCCGCCGACGATCTCGCGCGCGGCCGCTCGACCTTCATGGTCGAGATGGTGGAGACCGCCGTCATCCTCAATCAGGCGACGGAACGCGCGCTCGTCATCCTCGACGAGATCGGCCGCGGCACCGCGACCTTCGACGGCCTGTCGATCGCGTGGGCGGCGATCGAGCACCTGCACGAGGCCAACAAGTGCCGTGCGCTGTTCGCGACGCATTATCACGAACTCACCGCGCTGTCGGCCAAGCTGCCGCGGCTGTTCAACGCCACCGTGCGCGTCAAGGAATGGCACGGCGATGTGGTGTTCCTGCACGAGGTGCTACCCGGCTCCGCCGACCGCTCCTACGGCATCCAGGTGGCGAAGCTCGCCGGCCTGCCGCCGTCCGTCATCGCGCGCGCCAAGTCGGTGCTGGCGAAGCTCGAAGCCAACGATCGCGGACAAACGACACGCGCGCTGGTGGACGATCTGCCGCTGTTCGCGGTGCCGTCGCGGGCGACGGCAGAGCCCGCACCGCCGAGCGAGGCCGAGCAACTGATGGATGCGCTGAAGGCATTGCATCCCGACGAGATGTCGCCGCGCGATGCGCTTGAAGCTCTTTATGCGCTGAAGGCGAAGTTGCCGAAGACGTAAAGCGCGATATGTGATCGTCATGCCCGGCTTTATGCCGGGCATCCACGTCTTCGACGCTGCAAGTTCAAAGACGTGGATGGCCGGAACCGGCCATGACTGATTCAACTCACTTTGCTACGCCTCGATCACCGCGCCAGCGCGCGCCGTCCGGCCCACCACAGTCCGAAATTCCAGAGCACACACGTCGCAAGGCCGAGCAATAGGCCTGTCGCGGAGCCGCCGTACAGCGCGCCGAGATGCAGCACCACGAGGCCCGCGCCGAATCCGACCAGACCGCGCAGCCCGTTCGCCACCACCGCGGCGGTGGCGCGTCCGCCGATCCGCGGATGTAGAATCAGGATCAGGCTCGAGAACACCACCGGAAACACCGCGAGGATGCCGGTGACGGTCGGCCCGACCCACCGCGACAGCATGACCACCGTTCCGACCAGCACGGCGACGAGCGCGGCGCGGAACGGCATGTCGTACCAGCGCCGCAGGAACGTCGGCATCGGCGCGGATCGGAAGCGGCGCGTCAACGGCAGCGCAATCGCGTAGGTCGCGATATTCAGAAGAATGCCTTCGGGCAGATTCCACTGAAACGCCTGCACCAGAGCCGCGATCGCGAACCAGCCCAAAAGCCCGCCGCCGAAGCTGACCGCCACGCTCCGACCTTGTGCGAGGTACGCATAGATCGCGCCAAAGGCGATGGTCGCCGCATTGATCGGCAGGCTCGCCAGCGCGCCCTGCGCGATGAAGGCCGCGTCGTGATCGAGCGACAGGAAGACATAAACCGGACCGGTCGAGATCGGCAGCGTCGCGACCAGCGCGCCGACGGTCGGTCCCGCGCGCTCCGTCACCATCGCAGCGACCAGCACGAAGGCGGCGGTCACCGCCATGCGCAGCAGTAGTGTCAGGATAAAGATGAGGTCGGGGGACATAAGGGGCCGGAGTGAAACGAGACGTCATCCTGAGGTGCGAGCAATCCTTCATTGCGAGCCTCGAAGGATGACGCATCACATTGACTGGCCGTCGCCCTTCGCGGCGCGCCGAACAAGTGCGCGCACCTCAGGGTGACGGCCTAACCTCACACCCGCTTCATCTCCACCGACACCTTCGGGCCGTTCTTGATGGTCTGATAGACCACGCAATAGCGCTCGGTGAGCTTGAGCAGGAGATCGAGCTTGTCCTGCGGCGCATCGGTCTCGACCTCGAAGCGCAACCTGATCGACTCGAACCCAACCGGGGTTTCCTTGTCGACGCCGAGCGTGCCGCGAAAATCCAGATCGCCCTCGGCGAATACGTGACCGGATTTCAGCGGCGCCTCGATCGCGGTGGCGACCGACTTCAACGTCACGCCGGCGCAGGCGACCAGCGCCTCGAGCAGCATGTCGCCGGAGCACAGTTCGAGCCCGGAGCCCCCTGAGGCAGGGTGAAGTCCCGCGACCGCGAGCGCGCGCCCGGTCTCCACCTTGCAGGCGATGCCGTCGTTCTCGATCGATCCCTTGGCCTTCAGCGTGATCAGCGCCGCTTTCGGCTCGGTCCTGTAGCGTTCCTTGATCGGGGCCTGCGTGGCGCGAAGCTCTGCGGCGTCCATGGAGCACTCCTTTCGGCGCAGGGTCGGCGACCGGCTCACCGGCGCCATATACCTGAGATAATATTTCAGTTTCAACGGCTTGCCAGCCTCTCGGCCGGTGTCCGCCCGCGACGGGACCGTGAGCCCGACGTTTCGTCTGGCCGAGATCTCATCCGGCCCGAATTACAATAGAATGTCCAGTGACAGCGCGCGCAGGCTCCGATATCCGGGTATAAATGGATAGCATGATATCAGAGCAGCCGTCCGAAGCCGCCGACGGCTTCGATACCGTCCGCATTACCAGCGACATCGACGCCCTGGCCGAAATGCACGCCGGGCATGAGGACGTTTTCCGATCGGCGCTGGCGCAACTTCTGAAGGGCGAACTCGTCAAAGCCCGCGAAGCGGCGCAGGCGCAGCTCCTGCGCGACAGGCACGGACGGCATTGCGCCGAACGGCTGTGCTTCCTGCAGGATGAAATCATCCGCATGCTGTTCGCGGCGGCGACCCG
>JBQCIZ010000258.1:0-13090 GCA_051953235.1 Nitrobacter sp.
TTCCGACAAGCCCGGTGCGCTGGCCGAACTGACACGGACCATCGCCGAACTCGGCGGCAACATCGTCGAGGTGCAGCACCAGCGTCTGTTCGGCGCGCTCTCGGCGAACATGACCGAGGTCGAACTGGTGATCGAGGCGCAAGATACGGCGCATGGCGACGCCATCGTGTCCGGTCTGGAGGCGAGGGGCGTGCCGGTGCGCCGCCGCGACCGGCTGGCGCTCTCGCACGACTGACGATCGCGCTACTTCCCTGACGGCGTCTGCGTCCTCAAGCCTTCCCAGGCATCGCGCACCTGATGATAGTGCACCTCGGGGAGGTAGTCCGGCGTCTTGAGTCCGAGCGTGCGCACGTCGAGTTTGCCGACCGCGCTCAGCAAGGTGTACGACGCGATCACCCGGTCGCGCTGCGCCCCGATCAACCGCGCTTTCGCAGAGATCAAATCCTGCTGCGAGTTCAGCACATCGACGGTCGTGCGCTGGCCGCCTTGCGCTTCCTTCTGCACGCCCTGCAACGCCACGGCCGCGGCGCGGACTTCCGATTCTGAGGCGCCGACGGCGATCTTGGCGCCTTCGTTCGCGACCCAGGCGCCGAGCGCGGCGGTCCGTGCCTGATTGCGGACCTGATCGAGCACCAGCCTGCTCTGCGCCGCCAGTTCCTTCGCCTGACGGGTCTGCGAGGCCGCCGTGCCGCCATCATAGATCGGCGCGGTGACCTGACCAAGCACCGAGGCCTGATCGGTGCGGAAGGTGCCGAGCGTCTGGTCGGAATCGACGCTGTGGCTGGCGTTCCCCTGCAACGTTACGGTCGGATAGAGACTGCTCTCGGCGACGCGGATGGTGGTCGAGGCGACATCGACATCGTAGCCGGCGGCAAGAACGGCGGGATGGCTCTTGAAAGCGAGCGCGATGGCCTCGTCCTTGTTGTGCGGCAGCAGACGGTCCACCGGATCCGCGGGGGCGAGGCGCGCGGGCGGATTGCCGATCACTTGGGTGTAGGTCGCCTGGCTGACCGCAAGCGCCACGTCCGCCGCATTGAGATCGGCCAAGCCCCGGTTCAGCCGCGCCTCGGCCTGCGAGGTGTCGGTCGGTGTCACGTCGCCGGCGGCAAGGCGCTTTTGCGTGATGCTCAATGTCTCGCGGAGGAACGCGACGTTGGCCCGCTGTGCGTCCACCAGGGCCTGATTGGCCAGCACGTTGGCATAGGCAGTGACGGCATCGAGCAGCACGCCCTGGCCGACGTTGCGCAGCGCCTCGCGGCCGGATTGGACTTGCAATTCGGCGACCCGAACGCTGTTGGCGGTCTTGAAGCCGTTGAAGAGGGTCTGGGTGACGGTGACGCCGATGGTCCACGGCTTCAGGGTCGCGGACTGTACCGTGTTGTCGGGCAACAGGTTGCGCACCGCCTGCAATCCGCCGCTCAGGCTGGCGACGATTTGCGGGCGGTAGCCGGCTAGCGCCTGCGGCACATTCTCGTCGGTCGCGCGCTGGCGGGCGCGTTCGGCATTGAGTTGCGGATTGGTCTGATAGGCCTTGACCAGCGCCTGCGTCAGGGTGTCGGCGCGGGCCCGCACTATCGCGCAGGGAGCAAGGCCCACGACGATACCGACAGCAGTTGCCATGCAATGCAGGGTCAGGTGGCGCCGAAGCATGCGCCCTCCCGCGAGGCGGCCATTCCTTCCGGCATCCCGAACCATGTGACCCTGTGACAATCCCGGGGACGTCCGCCCCCGCAGACGCCCGCTGACGATCTGTTTAGAGGGCGGCATCGCCGCGGGCAAATGCCGCGGCCGAATAATCCCTGTTTTTCCGCAGGTTCGCGGACATGTGTTGCAGGCATGCCCCGGTTGCTTGACGGCCTGATGACCAGTGGCGAGATTGCATCCGGCCCAAGCGGGGAACGGCAGGGAGGCACGTCGATCTGATGGATTTGTGCACGATATTTTGATGCCGAGAATCTTTTCCGATCCGGCGGCGATTGCCGATGACATCATCCGTGAAACGGGGGCGCGGCTCGTGGTGGGGCTGCCGCTCGGGCTCGGCAAGGCCAACCACATCATCAATGCGCTGTACGCCCGTGCCGCCACCGATCGCGCTCTCGACCTGACCTTTTTCTCCGCCCTGACGCTCGAGAAACCGCGGCCGTCGAACGAACTGGAGAAGCGGTTCATCGCACCGGTGATCGATCGCCTGTTCGGCGGCTGGCCCGATCTCGACTACGCGGCGGCGGTGCATAAAGGTACGCTGCCGACGAATGTCGAGGTGATCGAATTCTTTTTCCTCGCGGGAAAATGGCTGCGCAACGCCTATGCCCAGCAGCATTACATCGCTGCCAATTACACCCATGCGGCATCCTACATCCTCGACCGCGGTCTCAACGTCATCACCCAGCTCGTGGCAAAGCGCGTCGTCAACGGCGAAACCCGCTACAGCCTGAGCTGCAATACCGACACCACGCTCGATCTGCTGCGTGCCCGCGCCGAGGGCCGCGCTTCGTTCAGGCTGGTCGGGCAGGTCAATTCGGAACTGCCTTTCATGCCCGGCGACGGCGATCTGCCGGCGAGCGAATTCCACGCCATCCTCGACAGTCCCGAGACGGATTTTCCGCTGTTCGCGCCGCCGTCGGAGCCGGTGTCCGACACCAAATACGCGATCGGCCTGCATGCGGCGGGACTGATCAAGGACGGCGGCAGTCTCCAGATCGGCATCGGCCAGGTCGGCGACGCACTGGCGCAGAGCCTCATTCTGCGTCACCGCGACAATGCGCGGTTTCGCGAGACCGTGGCGCGGCTCGCACCCGGCATCGCGCCCATGGAGAGCGCGCCGTTTACGGCCGGTCTCTACGGCGTCAGCGAAATGGTGTTCGAGGCGTTTCTCGGCCTGATCGAGGCCGGCGTGCTCAAGCGCGAAGTGGACGGCACCGTGTTGCACGGCGCGTTCTTCCTCGGGCCGAAATCCTTCTATCGCGCGTTGCGTGAGATGACGCCGGAACAGCGCGCCCGCATCCAGATGACGGCGGTGTCATTCACCAATGCGCTCTATGGCGACGAGGATGCCAAGCGCCGCGCCCGGGTCGACGCGCGCTTCGTCAACAATGCCATGATGGCGACGCTGATGGGTGCCGCGATCTCCGACGGCCTCGACAACGGGCAGGTGGTGAGCGGCGTCGGCGGTCAGTACAATTTCGTGGCGCAGGCTTTCGAGCTGCGCGGCGCGCGCTCGATCCTGACGCTGGAATCGACGCGGCGCGAGAAGGGCAGCGTGGTCTCCAACATCCGCTGGTCCTATGGGCACACCACCATCCCGAGGCACTTGCGCGACATCATCGTCACCGAATACGGCGTCGCCGACCTTCGGGGAAAATCGGACGCCGAAGTGATCGCGGCGATGCTGAACGTGACGGATTCCCGTTTCCAGGCCGAATTGAAGCTGCAAGCGAAGGACGCCGGGAAATTGCCGCGTGACTATCAGATCCCCACTGCTCATCGCGAGAATTTTCCGGAGCGGATCGCTATGGCGCTTGAACCGGCGCGTGCCGCGGGTCTGTTGCCGTCGTTTCCGTTCGGTAGCGACTTCACGGAGATCGAGCAGCGGCTGATCCCGGCGTTGCAGGTGCTGCAGGAGGCGTCGCGTTCGCCGCTGACGCTTCTGCCGCTCGTGCTTGGCGGGCTGCGCGCGGCGGATACGTCGGTGCAGCCTGCGCTGGCGCGGATGGGGCTGGATCGTCCGAATACGTTCGCGGATCGGCTCTACCGCATCCTGCTGAATGCCGCGCTGAAGCGGAGCGGTGGCAAATAGTCGTCGGAACTGGCGCAGATCTACCGGTTCTTGTTGACCGGCTTGCGCTTCTCGATGAACGCCGCCATGCCTTCGGAGCGGTCTTCCAGCGCGAATGTCGAGCGGAACAGGTCGCGTTCCACGTTCATGCCTTCGGCGAGTGACGTTTCGAGTGCACGATTGACGGCGCGCTTGGCCATGGCAGCGGCGGGTCGCGACATCGACGCGATCTTTTCGGCGGCAGCGATGGCTTCGTCCATCAGCTTGTCGGCGGGGACGACGCGGCTGACGAGACCGGAACGTTCCGCTTCTGCGGCATCCATCATCCGTCCGGTGAGGCAGAGGTCCATTGCCTTGGCCTTGCCGACCGCGCGGGTCAGTCGTTGCGTGCCGCCGATGCCGGGAATGGTGCCCAGCGTGATTTCCGGCTGGCCGAATTTCGCGGTGTCGGACGCTATGATGAAGTCGCACATCATGGCGAGTTCGCAGCCGCCACCGAGCGCATAGCCGCTGACCGCTGCGATGGTCGGCTTGGTGCAGGTCGCGACGCGATCGCCGCCGATCGCGGTGAAATCCTCGGTGAACATGTCGATGAAGCCTTTCGGCTGCATCTCCTTGATATCGGCGCCGGCCGCAAAGGCCTTTTCGTTGCCGGTGATCAGGACGCACCCGATCTTGTCGTCGGTCTCAAGGTCATCCACGGCCGCGGCGATCTCGCGAAACACCCCGAATGACAGCGCATTGAGCATCTTCGGACGGTTCAGCCTGATGATGCCGACCGCGCCTTTGTTCTCGACGATGATGTGTTCGAACGTGCTCATGGTTCATCCCGCGTTTCAACGCCGGTCGCGGCAGTCGCGCGGCGGCGCCAATGTGCCCGGTGACCGCAAACGCTGCAAGTGTGCAGAAATGCACAGCGATCATGGAAAAATACCGGTCCGCCGTGAGACGGCGGACCGGAGGCGGCGGGAGAAGCCGGAATGCCGGGCTCGTGGCCGGCATGAATTTTTGGGTCAGGCGATGAACATGCGGGCAGCCGACGCGAGTGTCAGCAGGCCGCCGAAAGCAATGAATATCTTGCCGATCAGCGAGGTTTGATTCCAGGCGGAATCCTCGCTCGTGATCGATTGACCGGTGGTGGTCTCGGCTGCAGACACCGGCGTATCGATCGAGGCCAACGCGAGCGTAGGAGCAGCGGGCTTGTCGTCGCTCATCGCGCGGTCGACGTCGTTGAGTTCAT
This sequence comes from Nitrobacter sp., assembly GCA_051953235.1. Lineage (GTDB taxonomy): Bacteria > Pseudomonadota > Alphaproteobacteria > Rhizobiales > Xanthobacteraceae > Nitrobacter. Next base: position 5,016 of record JBQCIZ010000258.1, read on the forward strand.
CGGCGGGGACCACATCTGCGGTGGCTGCTGCGGACGGAGCGGGGGCCGCTGCCGCAGCGGGCGTGTCGGCGTGCGGCTGCGCGCTGTCCGCCAGATTGGTGTTGGTGGCCAGAATCTTGCCGGCGTTGCTGGCGAGTGCGCCTGCCTCGGTTTTGGGCGCGTCAACGGGAGCACCGGGCATCTGCGCATTGGCATTGGCGACCGCGGGTGGCAACGGCATTTGCTTGTCGCTATCCTGCGGCACAGAAGCGGTCTTGTCAGCTTTCGCGTCTGCTTTCGATGCGGTCTTTGCCGGTTTCCGCGTCCGCGCGACGTGCCGTTTGTGCGAGTGATGCTTGGAGAATTTGCTGAGCTTGACCGGGGCGCTGGCCCTCTCGGTTTGGGCGGTCTGGCCCGCCGGTTCAGCTGCGCTGTCGGTCGCGCGCATGGGTCCTGCGAGACCCAACCAAAGTCCTGCTGCGATGATCAACGCCGAGCGCCCGCTGGCCGTGATGTTCATGGCAATCTCCCCGTTTGCCAGCCCCCGGTTAACAAAAGAAACGCCGGGCATGGCCACACCGGGGCAAAAACAGGGAATCTTCGCGCCACCGCGGCGAAACGGCGGCAATCCACCATTCGCGATCCGCGCGATCAATGCCTTGACCACATTTCGCTATTGAAAGCGCCGGGGTCTTCGAGGCGGCCGGTTTGGACCGGCGGTGCGAACAATGTTATGAGCCTGGCAACCTAGAATTCTCATCGCGAATCCATCACGACTTCGTGATTGAGGCGATTCTTCGTAACAATTTGAAAAAATGATCGAATTGCCTTTTGAGAGCGCACGTGCGCGGACGTGACGACGAGTGGACCGATCTGATGCGGTCGGCCAACGCGGGGGATGGGACCGCGTATCAGCGTCTGCTCAAGGCCGTCACGCCGGTGCTCAGGGCCGCGGCGCGCCGCGGTCTCGCACGCGCGGGTCAGCCGGTCGATCAAGCCGAGGATATCGTGCAGGATATTTTGCTCGCGGTGCATCTCAAGCGGCATACGTGGGACCCCGACGCGTCCCTCGCGCCATGGTTGTTTGCGATCGCGCGTAACAAGCTGATCGATGCATTGCGCCGCCGCGGCCGCCGGATTTTCGTCAACATCGACGATTTTGCCGAGACCCTGGCTGGTGAGCCGGCCGCCGAGACTGTGCCGGCGCGCGAGGTGACCAGCCATCTCGACACTCTGCCGGCGCGGCAGCGCGATGTCGTGAAGTCGATCGCGGTGGACAGCACGTCGATCAAGGCGACCGCGGCCAAATTGAGTATGAGCGAAGGCGCCGTGCGTGTGGCGCTGCATCGCGGGCTGGCGAGCCTTGCGAGCCGGATGCGGAAAGATTGACGATGGATACCGATCAACTCATTCGCACGCTTGCTGCTGACAACGCGACCCGGACGCGGTCGGTGGGGGCCGCGTTGTCGCTGGCGCTGGCGATCGCGCTGCCGATCGCCATTGCCGCCTTCTTCGCAACGCTCGGGTTCCGGTCGGATATCCGGACTGCGATGCATAATCCGTTTTTCGACTTCAAATTCGTGGTGACGCTGTCGCTCGCCGCGTCCGCGCTCGTGGTTGGGCTGCATCTGTCGCGGCCCGAAGCCTCGCCGCGCGGCTGGATCTGGCTGCTGCTCACGCCGGTGGTTCTGCTTGTCCTCGCCATGGCAGCCGAGATGATGCTGCCGCATTCGCGGCCCTGGCTTGTTCGCCTGATCGGCAACAATTCGAAAGTCTGCATGACGGCGATTCCGCTGCTTTCGCTGCCGCTGCTGATCGCCGGCCTGATCGGTCTGCGGCATGGCGCATCGACGCGGCCGGCGCTGGCCGGTGCATTGGCCGGATTGTTTTCGGCGGGCCTTGCTGCGACGCTCTATGCCTCCCAGTGCAACGACGATTCCCCGCTGTTCGTCATCACCTGGTACTCGCTGGCGACGGCGCTCGTCACCGCCGTCGGTGCATTCGCCGGCTCAAGATTTCTGCGGTTCTGAGACCAAGGGCCTGTCCTGAAGGCCCTTCAGATAGGCTGCGATGATGTCATCGAAGGTCCGGTCGGACGTCGTTCCGATCGATGCTGCACGTGTCGAGATCAGTCCTTTCGGCCAGCCGTCGACGATCTGCTTCAGTTCCGGATCGGGCGCGAAGGTGATCTTGCCGGGCGGCTTGCCGTTGCGTACGCGCGAGACCGACGCGGCGATATCGTCCATGCTGACCGTCAGTGCGGGCTGGTTGAAGCCGCGCTTGCCGCGGAGTCTCGCCTTCTCGAGATTATGAAGATTGATGAGGTTTCTCACGACCGTCTGCACCGAAGCCACTGGAACACGGGTATCGTTTCGCAGTGGGCAAACCACGTCGCGGCCCGCGGTGGCCTCGCGTACCATCGCGGCGATCCGGTCGGAGATCGACGAACTCGACGATCCCGGATGAACCAGAACGACCGGCAGGCGCAAGGTGCGGGAGTCGATGATGCCATGGCGCGTTGCATCGGCGAGCATCAGTTCCGCGATCGCCTTGTGGGTGCCGTACGTGGTTTGAGGCCGGCGCGTGTAGTCGTCGTCGACGGTGTCAGGAAGCAAGCCGCCGAAAACGGCGATCGAGCTCGGGAAGATCACACGCGGCGGCGCTTCTTTCGACCGAATGGTCTCAATCAGCGCAGCCAGCGCCGACACATTGGTTCCAAGCGCACGCGCCGGCTGATGTTCAGCGTCAGTCGTCAGGACTGCCGCGAGGTGGAAAACGCTGTCGAACGCCTGCGCACCGATCTTGGCGAGCGCTTGTGGTGAAGTGATATCTTCTCGCAGCAGCGTGACCCGGGGATCCGAAATCTCCGGCAAATGCGTGTCGAGGCCGACGATTTCGCGGATCGGACGCGACTGGCCGTGGCGGTCGGTGAGGTGACCTTCCTGCAGCAGCGATCGGATCAGGTTTTGCCCGATGAAGCCGCCTACGCCCGTAATGAGAATCCGCATTCCATCCGTCCCGCAAAGCTCGTACTCATGAGCTTTCCAACACCAGAATGCCGGCAATATCAACTCATCGAAAGGCGATGCTGAGCGGCATTGCGTAAAGTGCAGGGTTGGATTTTGGGCGCCGCCGGAACAGCGTCAGCCGGCGGCCGGGACAGCGGTCTGCTGCATGCGGTGAAAGCGCAGGACCTGCTGCGCGGTGGACGGGCGCAGGCGCTCATAAGTCAGTCGGGCCGCATCGAGATTGGTCGCTTCGATGTCGGACAAGTCGCTGCGCATGTTGATGACGCTTTTGACGGTCGACCAGGACAGGCCGCCGACCTTTGCCAGAATGAACACGCCCTCGGTGGGGGATTCGATCATCATGGTTTCGGCAACCGCGACCGAGACATTGGCGAGACAGGCAATCGCCGCGTTGGTCTCGTCGAACTTTCTGGCTTCGGCGAAGGCCGCAACCTGGTGTTCGTCGAGCCGTCCGTCGTCGAACAGCGACTTGACCAGCCCATGCGCGATGATCGTCTCCTGGCTGATGGCCGCGGGCGCCGAACGGGCGCGGCGCGCGACCTCGCTGACGGCGGCCGAGACGTCGTTAGCCAGATGCGGATTGGCGGCCTCGAGGCGCGCGCGCACCGATGCCGAGGCCTTTGCGATCAGCTTCAGATAATGATGCCGTGGAATCGATGGCCGCATGCCGACACAGGTGGCGATGCTGTCGTTGTCCTCGGCGCGCTCTACCAGCCGCGTAAAGCCCTGTTCGGAAAATTCGGCGCCCGGATTGTTGACGGTGCTGCGGATGACCTCGTCGTTGCCACGTTCGACAAGAACGTCGGTGACTGCGCCGCTCAGGACCTTTCGCGTCGAAATGGCGAGCAGGTGCGCCTGGCTCTTGCTGCGGGCGTTCGCCACCAGTTGATCGTCGCCGAGCCGCTCGGATTGCGAGAGCACGGGCGCGGCAATTTCGATCTGGTCGTCGAAGGCAAGCGTATGGATGATATGCGGCGGCGCCTTGGCGATCGGCGCGAGCCGCCGGGCAAGCAGGGCCTTCGCCGAAATCTCCATCTGCTCGATCAGGCAATTGAAGACGTCGTCGAAAACCGTGATCTGTTCGTCGGAGTAGTCGATCGTATTGTTCAGGAACAGGTCGGTGACCCGGCGCAGCGTTTCGACGCGGCGCGCGACGGTGCCATGGGCGAGGGTGTTCTGAAGCTCGTCGAGCAGGTTTGTCGAGACGGTGGCCGATCTGGAAGTCATGACTCTGTCCTGGAGTTCTCGAAAAGGGGAAGCCGCGACATTCTGGTCGGCGGCTGCGGTCTGAGGGTTGAGGTCAGGCGCGCGCGACGCGATTGCGGCCGCCCTCCTTGGCTGCATAAAGCGCGCTGTCGGCGCGCGCGAGGATGGCATCCGGTGTTTCGTGGGGGCCCAACATGGCGACGCCTGCGGAGATCGTCACGGTCATGCCGTGCGAGAACGCGCTCCAGTCGAGCTCAGCGATGATCGCACGAAGGCGATCGAGGCTTTGTTCGGCGGCGCTGTCGGTCGAGTCCGGCAGGATGAGCAGAAACTCCTCGCCACCGTAGCGGCCGAACTTGTCGACGGCACGAATATTGGCGAACACGGTAATGGCGAACGTGCGCAGCACCTCGTCACCGGTCGGATGCCCGAAGGTGTCGTTGATGTGCTTGAACCAGTCGAGGTCGATCAGCGCGACCGAGCACGGATTGCCGCTGCGCTGCGCGCGGGTTATCTCGTCGTCAAGCAGCTTCATGATGCAGCGGCGGTTGAACGAGCCCGTGAGTTCGTCGAGCTCCGCCAGCTCCTCGATCCGCTTGTAGGCTTCGCGGAGCTGCTGCCCGCTCTTGTACAGCGAGGCGCGGAGCGAGCTTGAGAAGATGCCGATGAACATGCAGCGCCCGAGGATCAGGATGAAGACGAGCATCGTCGCAAAGCGCTCGATAGGCGTTGCGACCGGCATCGAGATCGGCTTGTCGGTGGTCAGGAACAGCGCAGCCACGCCGATTGCCGCCATGGTCCAGGCCAGCGCGGTCTGGCGCGGTGTCGAGCGCAGCGAGCTGAACCCGTAGACGATGAACAGCGTGCACAGGAACATGAAGCCGACCTGCGGCGCGAGATAGGCAAAGCCCAGCAGGATCAGAAGGCTGACGCTCGACTGCTGGACGACGAAGTAGTGGTCCCTGAAGCGGTCGTTGACGTTGAATTCCGACAACGCGACGTAGATCGATACCGAAACGAGGCCGCACGCGGTGAAAGTCAGCGGGACCGAGATCGGGACGGTTCCGATGTAGGCAAAGAGCAGCAGCAACAATCCGTCGATGACGTAGCTGACGCCGGTCATGTCGAGGATCTGACGCCGCTGTTTCGCGCGCCGCGCGAGGATTTCGGGGGTCAGGCGGATGTTGGCCCCATCGAGCTCGCCGGCGGGGACGTTCGGCAATGTGGAGGCGGCTGTGGCCATGGGCTCGCTGCGGGCGGATTGGAACAGCGGGAAACCTACCGGGAAAAGCCTTTAGGTTTGGTATCTTTTGGCCGTCGGCGGGAGCCGCTCGCATTCTTAACAGGTTATTTCCTCACGGAAATTTCCCCTCGCGCGAAAGTGGAACCTGTCTCCCGCCATCGCCGGCTGTCATACTTGGGTACCGGCCAAGGTCCCGCGGGGATGCCTTGCCCTTTCCGTCGATTCAGGCACAACTTTGCGTGCGCTTGCATCACAGACGGGCTGCCGATGCCCGGCGTCATTTGAGAAGATTTCGCCTTGCCAGTCGAACCTTTAGCCCAGCAATCCCGACCTATTCTGCGAGACGGCCAGTGATTGCGACGCAGGCGGCTTCGGATGAGGCTCTGATCGCCCGGATCGCTCAGGGCGACCGCCTTGCCATGCAGGTGCTGTACGGGCGGCACCACGTCAGGGTCTTTCGTTTCGGACTGAGGCTCGTGCGGAACGAACAGGTGGCCGAAGACCTTATCAGCGAAGTTTTTCTCGACGTATGGCGCCAGGCTGGCAAGTTCGAAGGCCGATCCGCCGTTTCCACCTGGCTGCTGGCAATTACGCGATTCAAGGCCCTGTCGGCGCTGCGCCGCCGGAAGGATGCCGAACTGGACGATGAGACCGCCAATGCGATCGAGGACCAGTCCGACGATCCCGAGGTGACGGTCCAGAAGAGGGATACGGGTGACGCGCTGCGCAAGTGCCTGACGCAGCTTTCGGCGGAACATCGCGAAATCGTCGACCTCGTCTACTACCACGAAAAATCCGTGGAAGAGGTCGCCGAGATCGTCGGGATCCCCGAGAACACAGTGAAGACGCGGTTGTTTTACGCGCGCAAGAAACTTGCCGATCTGCTGAAGGCAGCCGGCATAGAACGGGGTTGGCCATGACGGCTGCGAACAAGAAGATCGTGGAAGATACGCCGGGAGACATCGAGGCGCTGCTGCCGTGGCATGCGGCCGGAACGCTGAACGCACGCGATACGCGCCGGGTCGAGGAGGCGCTTTCGCGCGATCCGGCGCTCGCGACGCAGTATGCCGTGATCAGGGACGAATACGCCGAGACCATTTCGCTGAATGAAAACCTCGGCGCGCCCTCGGCGCGCGCGATGCAAAAACTGTTCGCCGCGATCGATGCAGAACCTGTGCAGAGCGTGGCGACGACGCGCAGCCTGTCGGCGCGGATTTCCGGGTTCTTTGCAGATTTGTCGCCGCGCACGCTCGCAGCCGCGAGCGCCATCGGCGCGCTGGTGGTGGTGCAGGCCGGTGTCATCGGGACGATGATGACGAGGGACGAGGTCGGCCACTCGTTCCAGACCGCTTCCTATCAGGCGCCGGGCGCGCCGCTGACCCGGGGCCTGGACGTGGATTCGTCAGGACCGCAGGCGCTGGTGCGGTTCGCGCCGGAAGCGCGGATGTCCGACATCAATGCGTTCCTCGATGCCTATCATGCATCGATCGTGTCGGCGTCCAAGGGCGGCATGTTCAAGCTGCAGTTCGGTGGCAAGCCGACTGACGCCAAGAGCGTCGCCGACCTGATGAGCAGGCTGCAGGGCGAGAAGATCGTCAACCTCGCGGTTCCTGCTCAATAGTCTCTGCGGGCTGACGCGGGTTGTGCGCCGCGGGGCTGCCGCGGAGGAGCGCTGATGGCAAACAGTCGTGCGATGCCTCGCCACCTGACGATAGGAAGCGCCGCGCTTGCGGTTGTCGTGGGCGTGTGGCTCGTCGGTTTCGATGTCTCGTCGGCCTGGGCGCAGGGTTACGGCTCCTCGGGGTTACGCATGCAAGGGCGTGGATCCATGATGGGATCGCGCGATGGCATGAACGGGCGCGGCGGGATGCATGGCGGCTACCGGCCGGGCTGGGGCCATCGCGGTGGCATCGGGTTGGGTTATGGATACGGCGTGCCGCTCGGCGCGATCGAAGCTCCCTACGACATCATCGAGCGCGACGATAACCCGGGTCCGGGCCGGCCTCCGTCGCGGCGGAAGACAGTTGACCGTGAACGCAGGCCGCCAAGGCCGGTTACCGGGACCACCTCGTCAGGCATTCCCTATATTCGTTACGCGCCCAACACCTATCCGGTTTGCGCGCGCGGCGATGGCGTCATGAGCGGCGAATGCGATGGCCGTCCGTTCGTTGCCGACCTCGGAGGCAACGGTCCGCCGCCGCAGGAGCAGAATACCGCGCCTCGCCGCAGCGGTGGCGCGGCGGCTGCGACGCGCAACTATCTGCCCGGCGAGATCGTTGCCGAGACCGGCGCGCAATCCGATACCGAACTCGCGGCGTTCGCGCGGCGGCACGGGCTGCAACGCGTGACCTCGCAAAATTTTGCGCTGACCAGCAGCACCGTCAGCCTGTTCCGCATCGTCGGCCGCCGTCCGATCGAGGACGTGCAGCGCGAGTTGCGCGCGGATGCCGCCGTGCGGTCGGTGCAGCCGAACTTCCGTTATGTGCTGCAGGACCAGAAGACGTCCGCTGTGGCCGAAGGCGATCCCGCGCAATACGCGCTGGCGAAACTGCATTTGCCGGAAGCCCACACCTTGGCGCGCGGCGTGCGCGTAACCGTTGCGGTGATCGATTCCGGCA
>JBQCIZ010000259.1:0-3353 GCA_051953235.1 Nitrobacter sp.
ATCTCGAGAACAATCACGAGCTGGTGGACATTCCCGACCCGCATCTCGTGCTCCAGAAGATGCCAGATGTGCCTGAAGGTTACGAGATCAGCCGCATCGACATGGTCGTGCGGTTGCGCAAGAAGCGCTGATCGTTTTTGCAATTTGATCGATGTTCATCATGCCCGGCCTCGCGCCGGGCATTTGTTTTGTGACGACAGAGTTGACCGGGACGAGCCCGACGGCGACGGCGCGTATTGCGTTCAGTCGATCTTCTCGTCGGCGTAAACGCCCCACAGCCGCTGCTGCTGGATCCAGCCGTCGAAGCCGTTGCCCGCGATATGGCACCAGCCCGTGGCGCAATGCTTCACCTGCGCGACGACCCCGGCCTGCAAGCGCGCGGCCACCGCGCTTTTGACATCGGCGCTGTCATAGAGCGGCGTGAACTCGTCCTTGGTCTTCATCGTGATCACGGCCGTGCGGCGGCCCGACAGCAGCGAGTGGTAGACCCAGCCCTCGGCCCCTTCGGAATCGCGGATGCGGCGCCAGTTCTCGAACTCGGCGGTGATTTCGACCGGCAACCCGGCCTTGGTGTAGACCCAGGCGACATCGTTGTCCTTGGTCGGACCGGCGCGAACGTTCACGTGATCGGATTTGAGGCTCACATAGCGCGGAATCGGCAGTCCGCTCGTGGTAAGCGCGGAATCCTTCGCACTGGCGGCACTTTCCGCTCCGAAAACGCTCAGCATCGCACCTGCGAACATGATGGAAGCGAAAAGCTGTCTGAGCGTCATTTAACCCCGTCCCCTACTAGGCTGCCGACCCGGCTGGTTGTCTTCCAGATCCGGGGTTCTTGTCTTGGCCCCGCCTTCTGCTAGAGAGGACCAAACACCGGATGTCCGGGAAAGCCCGGGAAACTCCACGGAAAATGTGAGGAACCCAGGAAACCTAAGGAGACAGACGCCGAGATCTGCAGGCGGCAGTTTCGATCAAGCCGGTTAACGCGGACTGAACGGTCAGCTCTGCCGAACCCGAATTCGCCGGACTGCCAGACTCCTTCCGGGACTTAGCGTCGAGAGAGCAAGACATGTCGGTCAAGAAGAAGCCTTTGGTTGTCGTCACGCGCAAGCTGCCGGACTCGATCGAGACCCGGATGCGCGAGCTGTTCGACGCGCGGCTCAATCTCGACGATCAGCCGATGACGCCGGACCAGCTCGCGGAGGCTATCCGCACCGCCGACGTCCTGGTCCCGACCGTGACCGACGAAATCACCGAGGATGTCCTGAAGCAGCCCGACTGCAAGCTGCGGCTGATCGCGAATTTCGGCAACGGCGTCGACAATATCGATGTGACGGCCGCGCATGCGCGCGGCATCACCGTCACCAACACGCCGAAGGTTCTGACCGAAGACACCGCCGACATGACCATGGCGCTGATCCTGGCGGTGCCACGCCGGCTGATCGAAGGCGCCGCGATCCTCACCGCGGGCGGCGACTGGCCGGGCTGGTCGCCGACCTGGATGCTGGGCCAGCGGATCGGCGGCAAGCGGCTTGGCATCATCGGCATGGGCCGCATCGGTCAGGCGGTCGCGCGCCGGGCCCGCGCCTTCGGCCTGCAGATCCACTATCACAACCGCAAGCCGGTCGCGCCGCAGATCGCGGAAGAACTCGGCGCAACGTATTGGGACTCGCTCGACCAGATGCTGGCACGGATGGACATCATCTCCGTCAACTGCCCGCACACACCCGCGACATTCCATCTTTTGTCGGCGCGGCGGCTCAAGCTGATCCGCAAGGAGGCCTATATCGTCAATACCGCGCGCGGCGAGGTGATTGACGAGGAGACGCTGACCAAGCTGATCGAAGCAGGCGAGATCGCAGGCGCCGGCCTCGACGTGTTCGAGCACGAACCCGCGGTCAGTCCGAAGCTCGTGCGGCTGGCTCGCTCGGGCAAGGTCACGCTGCTTCCGCACATGGGGTCAGCGACCATCGAAGGCCGCGTCGAGATGGGCGAGAAAGTGATCATCAACATCCGCACCTTCCTCGACAACCACAAGCCGCCGGATCGCGTGCTGCCGAGCATGCTATGAACGTTTTCGCCGGGCTGTCCGCGAGTCAACACGTCGTTCAGGTTTGTCTATTGCTGTTTGCCGCGATCGCGTTGTTTGGCGGCACATTGCAAATGGTGCTGGGTCAGCCGCAGACCGCCCCGCGCCTCGACAACGTTCACCGTTTCATGGCCGGGATTTATTTCGGCTGCGGCCTGATCTGCCTGTGGGCGGCCATCACCGTTCGCGACCAGCACATGCTGGTGTTCCTGATCGCCTTTAGCGTGTTCGTAGCAGGTTGTGGACGTCTGCTGTCGATGAGCAAAGTCGGCATTCCCGAGCCGCACAAGGTCTGGCTCGGCTATCTCGTGCCGGAGCTTGTGGTGCCGTGGATCATGGCCGCAGCGCAGGTCATGACGGGCCGCGCCTGATCCCGCAACTCATCTGTATGCACTCAAATCCCTGATGGTCGGGTGATCGCCATTGAGCGGATTTGAGGGATCGCGTTTGTAACGCAGCGTCTCGAACCGCATCGCGCGGGCATCCACCATCAGCAGCCGTCCAACCAGACCTTCGCCAAACCCGACGATTTCTCTGATGACTTCCAGCGCCGTCATCGAACCGAGCACGCCTGCCAGCGCGCCGAGGATGCCGGCTTCCTGACAGGTCGGCACCGTGCCATCCGGCGGCGCCTCCGGAAACAGGCAGCGATAGGTCGGATTGAATTCGCCGTCGGCATTCTTTTCGTGCGCGCGGATCGTGGTCAGCGATCCGTCGAACACGCCGAGCGCGCCGGTTACCAGCGGCTTCTTCGCAAGGAAGCACGCGTCCGACACCAGATAGCGCGTCGCAAAATTATCCGAACCATCCGCGACGAGATCGTATTCGCCGAGCAGCGCCATGGCGTTGGCCGCATTGATCCGCATCGCATGGGTCCGCATCGTCACATGCGGATTGAGCGCTCTGATCTTGTCCGCCGCACTCTCGACCTTGGGCCGATCGATGTCCGGCGTCGCATGGATGATCTGGCGTTGCAGGTTGGAGAGCGACACGATGTCGTCATCGACAACGCCGAGGGTGCCGACGCCGGCGGCGGCGAGATACATCAGCGCTGGCGCGCCGAGACCTCCGGCCCCGATCACCAGAACGCGGGCATTGCGCAGCGCGGTCTGACCGGGACCGCCGACCTCGCGCATCACGATATGGCGGGCATAGCGTTCCAGTTCGTCGGCGCTGAGCATGTTTGCCGTTCTCGTTCTGTCGATCCAGGAGCCGCGCGAACGGCTGAACCCGATGGCCGCTGTTACCGACCAAGCAGATGTGTTTC
>JBQCIZ010000260.1:0-4544 GCA_051953235.1 Nitrobacter sp.
GCCGGCGATTTCCGAAGATCGCGTGACCTGCTTGCTGATCTCGCCGATCGAGGCCGATAGTTCCTCAGTTGCCGACGCCACCGTATTGACGCTGCTCGATGCCAGCGACGACGCGGAGGCCGCGGCGGCGGCCTCGCGCGCAGTATCCTCGCTGCTGCTGCTCATCGCGGTCGAGATGGTTTGCATCTGGCTCGCAGCGACGGAGACGGCCTCGACGATGTGGCCGACCTGACGTTCGAATTTCGACGCGAGGTCGCTCCGGGCCGCGTCGCGATCCCGCTTGGCCTGCCGATCGGCTTCGATCCGCTCGGCGCTTGCTTGCTGCTGCGCCTGGTTGGCGGCCTCGGCCTCGGCCGTCTTCTGGGCGGCGGTCTCGAACAGGCCGGCGAGCTTGCTTGCAAGCCAGATCAGCACGCCACCTTCCATGAGCAGCATGACCGCGTGAAGCACAACGCGGTTGAGATCGCTGCCGCCGGGGAAGATGGCGGCGGGCAGCACGAAATTCAGGACCAGGTGATGCAGGGCGACGGCAACCACACCCATCAGGATAGGCCGGAAGTCGCAATATCCGAGCAGGCAGGCCAGTATCGTGAAGAAATACATGTGCAGGTCGACCTGCCAGGGATGCCCGGCTGCCTGAAAGGCGAGAACGCCGACCTGACCCATGATGGCGACGGCGACCGTCAAGCGCGTCGACAGGCCGTTGCCCGAGATGCGCCATGAGAGGGTCGCAGCCGTGGCCAGCACGGCCATCATCGTCGCGGGAAGCATCCAGTCCGTGCCGCGTGCGGCGGCGATTGCGACCGCGAGTGCGACATGCGCCCAGAGCAGGATGGTCAGTCCCCTGCCGGTTATCGCGCGCAACAACACGAGATCCTTGCTTTCCGCGGTCATGTGAAAACGTCCTTTGGGTCTAATGGTTCAGGCAGGCGGCGATTGCCTGCGGATCGAGCGCCAGCCAAACGCCGGCGTCGCGGAGCCGCGACAAATCGCCGGGCCGTTCGAGATGGACTACGAGAAGTGATGGAATCGATGTTTCGCGAATGATGGCTGCATTCGCCGACGCCGCAGCGAGAAATACCTGCTGCGTCGACCACCATGGTGGAAAGGCGACGGCGAGAACATCCGCGCCGGGCCTGGCGCGCAGGGTCACGAAACTGATGGCGAGAAAACTGACGACGAGCAGCGCGCTGGCGTTCAGCCAGGACGGCCACCGCAATTTCGTGATCTCCCCAACCTGCCCCATGCCGGAGATAAATACCGGGACAAAGCTAATGCCCGGTAAAAAGGACATTTTTCGCGACGCGGCGCGCTCTTGCGCGGCCGGTCAGTCACGGTCCCTAGAGCGCCGGCACCGGCAATGCGGTGACCGACTTGATCTTCTCCATCGCGAACCGCGAGGTGACGTTCTTCAGTGGTACGGCGCTGATCAGCTTCTTGTAGAAGATGTCATAGCTCTGCATGTCGGCGACCACGACGCGCAGCATGTAGTCGACGTCTCCTGCCATGCGATAGAATTCCATCACCTCCGGCATCGCGGCGACGGCGTCGGCGAACTTCTTGAGCCAGCCGTCGGAGTGATCGCCGCTTTCCACCGACACGAACACGGAGATGCCGAGCCCGATCTTGTTCTGATCGACCAGCGCCACCCGGCGCAGGATGATGCCGTCCGCCTCCAGCCGCTGGATGCGCTTCCAGCAGGGGGTGGAGGACAGCCCGACGCGATCGCCGATTTCGGCCACGGAGAGGGAGGCGTCCTCCTGCAATACGGTCAGGATCTTGCGGTCGATGGCATCGAGCCGGCGGTTGGCAGGCTCGGCGGCCTGAATGGCAACATCAGTCATGATGAGAACATTGTTCCAAATTTAAGGTCGGATGACCTCATATAGAGAAAAATATTCCAATGCAAGGCCGGTGTCAGCGAGGTCAGGCCGGGCTGGACGCCCCTTGCGCCAAAAGCTCTGCCACTTCAGGACGTTGCGGGGCGGCGAAGGCGCCGCCAAACCGGGTGCATTTCAGCGCGGCCGCCGCCGAGGCGAACCTCAGGGCATCCGGGATGCTTTGCTGCTCGGTAACGGCGAGGGCGAAAGCGCCGTGGAACACATCTCCGGCTCCCAGGGTGTCCACCGTATGGACGGGGAAGGCCGCGGTTTCCTGCAGGTTGCCGGCGGGATCGAGCCAGATGGTGCCTTGGGGACCGCGCGTGCCCGCGAGGAATGACGAGGTGACCTTCGCCAGCTTGTGCAGGGCTGCGGCATCGTCAGTGACGTCGGCCGTGGCCTGAAGCGCCTCGCTCGAAAAGATCAGATGCGACGACGCGGTCAGCAGGCCCTCCCGCATCGACATCGCGCGATCGACGTCGACCACAACGGGAATGCCGCGCCGGCGCGCTTCGGCGCAAAGCTCGGTGCAGAATTCGGCGCAGCGGTTCTCGGTGAGGATCGCATCGCAGTCGTGGAGCAGTCTGCCGGTGTCGGGCAGATGCACCTTCCACAACTCGGGATCGCGGAAGGTGATGATGGTGCGCTCGCCGCTCGGATCGATCATGATCGCGGAGATCGGCGTCACCAGGCCTGGCATGTGCACGATGTCCTGGGTCTCGATGCCGAGTTTCGCCATCTCGTCGAAGATGTAGCGGCTGGATGTTTCGTCGGCATCGCCCATGGGGCCGCAGATCGCCGCGCGGCCGCCGAGCTTGGCGATCGCAATGGCCGAATTGAGCGCGTTGCCGCCAGCGATCTCCTGGAAACGTTCGGCGCCGACCTTGAAGCCGCGCGCCGGCAGGCCCCGGACCTGAAATGTCAGGTCGCGCACGGGCATGCCGATACAGAGAATGCGCGGTGCTCGCGAAGTCGCCTTGGCAGCGGTCATGCGTCGTCCTTTTCGCGGAAAGGTTCTGCCCCGTCGTCAACAGCGCAGCGGCGCAGCGGTTCCGGCTATCGGGCCGCTGCCAGATCGCCGTGGAGCCATTGCCCCAGCAGATGATGCGCGATGGCGAACGGATGCGGGCCGGTCATCCCCTCCGGATGCTCGCGCCGGATCATCTGCAGGGCTTCCGCGCGATCGAACCAGCGGGCATCCTCGAGTTCGCTGCGGTCGACGACGATGTCGTCGTTCAGTGCCCGCGCCGTGCAGCCGATCATCAGCGACGACGGATATGGCCATGGCTGGCTCATGTAGTAGCCGACCTGATCGCAACGGATTCCGGCCTCCTCGAACACCTCGCGCCGTACCGCGTCCTCGATGGTCTCCGCGGCTTCGACGAAGCCGGCGAGGCACGACCACATGCCGCGCGCGAAGCGGCTTTGCCGGCCGAGCAGGCACTTGTCGCCACGGGTCACCAGCATGATGACGACAGGATCGGTGCGCGGGAAATGTTCGCTCTTGCACTCCGGGCAGTCGCGCTTCCAGCCGCCCTGGCTCATGCGGGTACGTGCGCCGCAGTTCGGACAGAAGCCATGGCGCTGATGCCAGCTCACCATCGACTTCGCGACGGCGATTGAGGCAAGTTCGTTCGGCGGTACGAGGCCCTGCATGGCCATGCCGCGCAGTTCGGCAACTTCGACGTCGCTGCGCCCGGCGAGTTTTTCCGCCGCAGCCGCGCCGATACCCATGCCGAACACCGCAGTGCCCTCGCGCAGGCCAAGGAAGATCGTCCCGGCGTTCGCGCCCAGGGCGAGCGCCTCCTCGATCGACAGCAGCGCGCGCATGCCGCCCGGTTCGTTCTTCACCAGCAGCGAATCCCGGAACACGACATAGGCGCGCGCATCGCGATGGCTTTCGAGCGCGTAGAGCTTGGCGTCGTCGATACGCAGATGCGCGGCGCGATCGAGGACATCGAACACGAAGGCCGGCCGGCCAAGTGGGAAATGGTCTTTTGTTGTCATTGTGCTAACCGGGCTTAAGTCGACGGCGAAACGTGTCGCGGAGTGTTTGAAGGGTTTTGGGATCGTAGTCCAGCGCAGGCACGACGCCCCAGACCGGGCGAGGCCATGCGGCGTCGCTCTTGCGGCGGGCGATGACGTGAACATGAAGCTGCGGCACCTGGTTGCCGAGTGCCGCGACGTTGAGCTTGTCGCAACCGGCGATATCCCTCAGCGCCAGGGACACCTCGCCGATCTCGCTCATCAGACGCGCGCGGTCTTCGGGATCGAGGTCGATGATCTCAATCGCCTCGGGCTGTCGCGGGACCAGAATCAGCCACGGATAATTGGCATCCTTGCTGAGCAGCAGCCGGCTGAGCGGCAGATCGCCGATCGAGACCGTGTCCTTGTCGAGTTGGGGATGAAGCGACCAGACTGCGGGCATCGATATACGGACATTCGTGTGGATTGCAGGTTCAAACTGGCCCGGTGACCTGCCGAGGTCAATGGCCGGAACCGGGTGCCCGATACACGTCGCCCCGCTTGCTTTCCGGCCCTTTTGGCCCCAAATAGGGACCGGGAGATTGGCGGTGGACGAGCCACTCGCCAACCGGGTCAGGTCCGGAAGGAAGCAGCCCTAACGAGGTCCGGATCGGGTCGCTCGTCAGTCTCCTACCTGTT
>JBQCIZ010000261.1:0-2638 GCA_051953235.1 Nitrobacter sp.
GTCATGAAGCCCGGCACCGGCGACAGCGTCACGAAGGTGTCGAGTTTCGGCAGATCGCGCCGCAACTCCTCGACCACCTGCTTGATCAGGAAATTGCCGAAGGAAATGCCGGCAAGCCCGCGCTGGCAGTTCGAGATCGAATAGAACACGGCGGTGCGTGCGCGCTCGATCGGCACCGGCTGGCGATCTTCCGCGAGCAGCGGTGCGATCGCGCCGGGGATGGCTTCGGTCAGCGCCACCTCGACGAAGATCAGCGGTTCGTCGTTCAGCGCGGGATGAAAGAACGCGTAGCAGCGGCGGTCGATCGGATCGATGCGGCGGCGCAGGTCGTCCCAGTCGTGGATGCGATGCACTGCCTCGTAGCGGATGACCTTTTCCAGCACCATGGCCGGCGTCGACCAGTCGATCTTGCGCAGCACGAGAAATCCCCGATTGAACCATGACGACAGCAGATGTTCGAGATCGCGATCGACCGTGCCGAGGTCCTTGCGGTCCTTGCGCAGGTCGAGCAAATGCTCGCGCATGGTGACGAGTTCGTGAGTTGCGCCGGGAGCGCGGTTCAACCGGCGAAACAATTCCTGCCGCAGCGGCTCGGATGCGAAGTGCAGATCGCCACCGGCGCCGCCCACGCCGGCGCGCCAGACCTCAATGGCCTTCTCGACCTTGTTGCGATCCGGTCCGAACTTGCGCGACAATGTTTCGAAGAATGCGGTGCGTCCCGCATCGTCGAGACCGCGATAGGCTTCCAGCACCTCGCGGGCGAGCGCGGTGGCCGAGGCTTCGCCGCGACCGGACAATAGCCCCTCGCAGAGCGCTGCCATGTCGTCGGGCGAGTGTTTCTCGCCGCCGGACCATGGCGCTCGACGGAGCAGGGTGCGGCCGCGCTCCGAAATGGATGCGACAAGGCCGGAAAAGAAGTCATTGTTCATGGTGCGACGGCCTTATCCATGATGCAGCGAGCCTCGTTGTCTCCGGTTCGGGACCGGACCTGCCTCTACGACTATATACTCAATCACAAAGCAACTTGCGTGCAAATTTGAGGCATGAAAGGATCAAGGCAATAGAGCTTTTCTGCGGATCGGCTCTTCAAAAATTCGTACACGGGGGATCTCGAGAATGAAGCCGTTCGCACTGAAATCCGTTCTTGCCGCAGGACTGGCTGCGTGTGTCGTGACGGGCGCGTCGTCCGCGTTCGCCCAGCAGACCATTCGCGTCGGCTGGACCATTCCGGCCGAGGAATCCAAATACTGGATGATGAAGCGGCCGGCCGAATTTCCCGACATCGGCAAGGACTACAAGATCCAGTGGCAGCAATTCCAGGGCACAGCGCCGATGACGCAGGCGCTGGCCGCCGGCGCGCTGGACTGCGCCACCCAGTCGCCGCTCGCGTTGGCGCAGGGCGCGGTCAACGGCGGACTCCAGGCCTATATCGTCGCCCAGCACGTTTCCGAAAAGCCGGGCAGCTTCTCGGTGTACTGGGCCGTCAAGGACGACTCCCCGATCAAGACCATCGCCGATCTCAAGGGCAAGACGCTGTCGATCAACACGCTCGGCTCGGGAATCTACGGGCCGCTGGCGATCCTGCTGAAGCAGAACGGCGTCGATCCGCAGAAGGACATCAAGCTGGTCGAAATCGGCTTCTCGCTGTCGGAGGACGCGTTGCGTTCGGGCCGGGTCGATGCGGCCGTCATGAACCAGCCGTTCGCGGCGCGCATGGAGGCCAAGGGCGGAACGCGCAAGCTGTTCTCGCTGTCCCAGCAGCAGCCGGACATCGTTCATATCCTGGATGCCTGCCGGAAGGATTTCGTCGACAAGAATCCGGATCTTGCCAAGCACTACGTGCGTGACCTGACGCTCGGCATGAAGAAGGCGCTCGCCAATCGTCAGGAAACTCTCGAAGTGGTTCACGAGGTGATGAAGGCGCCGATTCCCGTGCTCGACACCTATCTCCTGAAGAGCAACGATTTCGCGCGCGATCCCGGCGCGGCGCCGAATTTCCCGGCGATCCAGAAGATGCTCGATACCTATACGGAAGCCGGCCTGCTTCCCAAGAAGATGGACGTCTCGCAGTTCAAGAAGGACGGCGTCGTCGCGCCGCTGCAGTAGCGGCGGTTGACACGATACTTCGATGACCACTCGGAGGAAGCCTTGAGATTTCGTCATGCCCGGCACTCGGGTCCGGCTTCGCCGGCCCGAGCACAGGCTCGTTGTGCCGGGCATCCACGTCTTTCGGCGTCGCTCCAGGCAAAACGTGGATGGCCGGAATAAATCCGGCCATGACGGTGCAAAAACACAAGCTTAGCCCGCGCGCCCTCGGCCGATCAGCAAATCCAGCGCGTGCTTGATGGTGGCGCGCTCGGCGCCAGTGAATTGTGCCAGCAAATCGGCTTCGTGAGTTTTTGCGGCGAGCAGCACCGGCGCAACCCGCGCGCGCCCCTTGGCGGTGAGATGCAGCGTGACCCGGCGCCGGTCGCTGGCCGCGCTGCGGCGCTTCAGCAGGCCGTCGCGCTCCATGCGATCCAGCGCCTTGGTCAGCCGCGGCTGCTTCATCAGCGCCATCGCGGCGAGTTCGCCGACCGACAATCCTTCGACGTCGGTGAGGCACGCCAGCACGCGCCATTCCGGCACCGACATGTGC
>JBQCIZ010000262.1:0-7171 GCA_051953235.1 Nitrobacter sp.
CTGCAGGGCATCGTGGCACGGCTCGCCAACCGCCTGCAGCGCCGCCTGATGGCGCAGCAGAACCGCGCCTGGGAGTTCGATCTCGAGGAAGGCATTCTCGATCCGGCGCGGCTGTCGCGCATCGTGATCGATCCCTATCAGCCGCTGTCGTTCAAGCACGAGAAGGAAGCGACCTTCCGCGATACGGTCGTGACCTTGCTGCTCGACAATTCCGGCTCGATGCGCGGACGCCCCATTACGGTCGCCGCGACCTGCGCCGATATTCTGGCGCGGACGCTGGAGCGCTGCGGCGTCAAGGTCGAGATTCTCGGCTTCACGACGCGGGCCTGGAAAGGCGGGCAGTCGCGCGAGGCGTGGCTCGCCGCCGGCAAGCCACACAATCCGGGCCGGCTCAACGACCTCCGCCATATCCTCTACAAGTCCGCCGACGCGCCCTGGCGCCGTGCGCGGAAAAATCTCGGACTGATGATGCGCGAGGGCCTGCTCAAGGAAAACATCGACGGCGAAGCGCTGGACTGGGCGCACAAGCGGCTGTTGGCTCGCACCGAGCAGCGCAAGATCCTGATGATGATTTCGGATGGCGCGCCGGTCGACGATTCCACCCTGTCGGTCAACCCCGGCAACTATCTCGAGCGGCACCTGCGCTGGGTGATCGAGGAGATCGAGACCCGCTCGCCGGTCGAACTGATCGCCATCGGCATCGGCCATGACGTCACGCGCTACTATCGCCGCGCAGTGACCATCGTGGATGCGGAAGAACTCGGCGGCGCCATCACCGAAAAGCTCGCCGAACTGTTCAGCGAGACCCATGAAGCGCCGGCGGCTCCGGTGCGGCGCCCGCGCAAGCTGCATTCGTAAAGGATCGTCATTGCGAGCGAAGCGAAGCAATCCAGGGCCACAATGAAAAGCTGGATTGCTTCGTCGCTGTCGCTCCTCGCAATGACGAAGAGTTCGATGTTGCTGCATTTCATCCGACGCAGCCTTCTTGGATCAGGTGTGGCGCTTGCGGTTTTGACAGCCGCGCTTCCCATCGCCGCCCGCGCGCAATTCGCCACGCATCCGCCTAAACAGCCGCCGCCCGACGAACTTTCTGCCGCTGCGCCGACGTCGATCACCGTCAATGCGCGCCCCATTGCGTCGTTCGATCTGCGCGATCGCTCGCGTACCCGGTTCGGCGCGTTGCAATTCCGCAGCGGTTTGATCCTGACCTCGCCGTTCCGCGGATTCGGCGGCTTGTCCAGCCTGCGGCTCGATCCGAAAGGTCAGCAGTTCATTTCGGCGAGCGACAAGGGCACTTGGTTCACCGGCCGCATCGTGTATCGGGGCAAGGAGATGACCGGACTTGCCGGCGTCGAGGCCGCGCCGATGCTCGGCCGCGACGGCAAGCCGATCACGGCGCATCACTGGTTCGACACCGAGTCCGTCGCGCTGGACGGATCGCTGGTCTATGTCGGCATCGAGCGCGTCAACCGGATCCTGCGGTTCGATTTTGGCAAAGGTTTTACGCGTGCGCTGGGCGAGGAAGTCGAGGCGCCTCCGGCGATCCGCAAGCTGCCGTTCAACCGCGGGCTGGAGGCGATGGTGGTGGTGCCTCGCGACAAGCCGCTCGGCGGCACGCTGATCGCGATTTCGGAGCGCGGCCTCGATGCCGGCAAGAACATCATGGCGTTCCTGATCGGCGGCCCGGCGCCCGGTCAGTTCGCCATCCGCCGTACCGACGATTTCGACATCAGCGATGCCTGCCTGCTGCCGTCGGGCGATCTTTTGGTGCTCGAACGGAAGTTCTCTCTGACCGGCGGCGTCGGTATCCGCATCCGCCGCATCGCCCTGAAAACGGTCGCGCCCGGTGCGCTGGTCGATGGCCCCGCGATCTTCACCGCCGATCTCGGCCAGGAGATCGACAACTTCGAGGGCATCGATGCGTTCGCGGATTCCGACGGCAACACCGTGCTGACGCTGGTGTCCGACGACAACTTTTCACTGCTCCAGCGCACGCTGCTGATGCAGTTTACCTTGATCGAGGATTGATGTCGACGACTCCAGTCAGGCGACCGCGACAAGACCCTTGGTCGACGGACGCAGCAGCTTCCCGATCGCCTCGGCGGGTTTCGCCGCACTGAACAGGTAGCCCTGCATCTCGGTGCAGCCAAGCGCGCGCAGCGCCTCGCGCTGGGCTGCGGTCTCGGCGCCTTCGGCAGTGGTCGTCATGTTGCGCGCGGTGGCGATGTTGACCACCGCCTGCACGATCGAAGCCGAGCCGTCGGACTGCACGATGTCGTCGATGAAGCAGCGGTCGATCTTGATCTTGTCGAACGGGAAGCGCTGCAGATAGCTCAGCGACGAGTAGCCGGTGCCGAAATCGTCGAGCGCCACGCGCACGCCGATCGCCCGCAACTGATGCAGGATGGCAAGCGCTATCTCGTCGTCGCGGATCAGCACGGCCTCGGTGATCTCGAGTTCGAGGCGATGGGGCGACAATCCCGAGGATGCCAGTACGCTTGCGACCTTCAGCGGCAGGCTGTGGCTGCGGAATTGCACCGGCGAGACGTTGACGGCAATCTTGATGTGATCGGGCCATGTCGCCGCTTCCGCGCAGGCGGTCGCCAGCACCCATTCGCCGAGTTCGGCGATCAGCCCGGTTTCCTCGGCGACCGGAATGAATTCGGCCGGCGAGATCATGCCGCGCTCGGGATGGCGCCAGCGCAGCAGGGCTTCACAGCCGGTCACGCGGTTGTCGCGAAGGCTGACCAGCGGCTGATAGTGGACCTCGAAGCCGCCCTCGCAGAATTCGCTGTCGGCGATGATCCGCCGCAGGTCCAGCTCCAGTTGCCGCCGCGTCTTGGCTCGCGCATCCATCTCCGGCTCGAAGAAGCGGTAGGTCCGCCGTCCAGCGGCCTTGGCGCCGTACATCGCGAGATCAGCGTTCTTGAGCAACTGTTCGAGATTGCTGCCGTCCCGCGGTGCCATGGCGATGCCGATGCTCGCATCGGTCGAGATCTGATGGCCGAGGCATTCGTAGGGTTCGCGGATTTCGTCATAGATCCGGTTGACGAGATCGGTGACGTCGTCCGCGTTGCGGATCGCGGTCTGGACGACCGCGAATTCATCGCCGCCGAGCCGCGCGACGAAATCGGTCTCCCGGACGCACTGGCGCAGCCGCGCGGCAACGCCCTTGAGCAATTCGTCGCCGACGGCATGCCCGAGCGAGTCGTTGATGCCCTTGAACTCGTCGATATCGATGTAGAGCACCGCGAACTGCTCGCCCCGGTTGATGCGCTTGAGCTCCCGTTCGAGTTGCTCGTGGAACAGGGCGCGATTTGGCAGGTCGGTGAGCGCATCGTAGTGGGCGAGATGCAGAATCCGGTCGTCGGTCTGCTTGCGCTCCGTGATGTCGTCGACGACGTTGATGAGGTATTGAGGATTGTTGTCGCGGTCACGAATGATGATGCGTCTGGAGGTTATATACCGTGTCCCCAGCGCCTGGCTGTGCCATGGACGCTCCTCGAGATAGAATCCGTCCAGTGATCGCAGGGCCTCGTCGTCGTCATTAGTGATGGTATCGGCTGCCTCCCTGGGAAAGACATCATAAGCGGTGGTGCCGACAATCTTGTTGCGCGCAAGTCCGAACTGGGTCTCGGCCACGCTGTTGGCGAGGACGTAACGGCGATCGCGGACGTCCTTCACCGTGATCTGTGTCGGGATGTGGTCGATGATGCGGTTCAGGAAGGCGCGGTCGCGGTCGCGCTCGCGTTCGAGGTTCTGCCGCTCGGTGATATCTTCGTGTGTGGCGACCCAGCCGCCGTCCGCGACCGGTCGGTTGGTGATCTGGATCGAACGTCCATCCGTCGTTCTGATGACGACCACGTGCTCGTGTCCGGTATTGCCCAGGGTGTCGCGGCAGTATTGGTCGAGGTCCCCGCCGAAGGAGCCGGTTGCCTGGCGGTGCGCGATCGCCTCGCGGAACGTGCATCCGGGCTTGATGATGTCGGCCGACAATCCGTACATCTCGATATAACGGCGGTTGCAGACGATCAGCCGTTCCGAGGCATCGAACATCAACAGTCCCTGCGACATGTTGTTGATCGCGGTGTCGAGACGCTGCTTTTCGGCGCCGAGCTGCTCGCGCGCGGCGCGGTGCTGCCGCGAGAGCTGGCGCACGATCAGGAACAGGATCGCTGCGATGATCAGCGCGGAGAGGCTTGCCACACCGATCAGGAAACGCGTCTGTTCGCGCCAGTCGGCGAGCGCGGCGGTCACCGTCGTTGTCGCGATGATCGAAATCGGAAAATCCCGCAGCTTGTGAATGGCGCCGAGCCGGTCCAGTCCGTCGACCGGGCTTGTGACGCGCAGCGTCGCGTGATTGCCGGTGACTTCAATTGACTTCAGCAGCGCGCCTCTCCGGAAGTTCTTTCCGATCATCCGCTGGATGTGCGGATAACGGGCGAGCAGGGTGCCGTCGTTGTGGAACATGGAAATGGCGGAGTTCTCGCCGAACGTCACCGTGGCGAAGAACCGCTCGAATTGGGCCGGTTCGACGCCCCGGGTCACAAGTCCGAGGAATTCGCCGTTCGTTCCGGTGAGGCGGCGGACGAACAGCGTCTTCCAGGTTCCCGTCACGCGGCTGAACACGGGCGCGAGAATTTCCCGGTTCGGCGAGGGGTCGATCTTCAGGTCCTGGAAGAAGAAACGGTCCGACACATCGGTCGGCTGCGACGGCCAGGACATCGACGAGTTGACCACCCGGCCATTTGCCGCAACGAGCGTCAGATTGCCGGTGTGGGAATCGCCGGTCTGTGTCCGCAACATCTGATAGACGGCCTCGCCGGCCATGATGCGGGCGAAATCGCTCGGCGTGCTGACGCCGACGGCTTGCATATAGGTCTCGATGCTGCGCTGGATCCGCGATAGTTCCTCGAACTGCTGATCGAAATGGCGCGCCAGCAGCAGGACCGTGTTCTCGAGCTGACGTTCGCTGGTGGCGAGAGCCCGTTCGCGGAAATTGTTGACCGTGATGGCGGTGCCGATCGCGATACCCGCGATCAACAGGCCGCCGCACAGAACCAGCCAGTGGACCGGGCTCCGCTGGACCAACGATTTGATAGCGGCAATGCCGGCGCGCGAAAGCGTCGACCGGCGGCCGTCCTCGTCGGTCCTTTTCCCAGGCTGTTCTGGCATGGCCCCAAGTCCTTCCGGGGACGTGGATACCGTGCACAGATGGAAGCTGGGTTAGCAATTCCAGTTACCAGACCGTTAATCGCGGCGCGCAATCCTGCGGCGCGGTTTCGGCGGCCAGTTCGCATTGCGCCGGCTTTCGGCGGGTTGGTATACATCGCGCCAAGCCGTAGCATGCGCGAGAGGGAGGCGCGGGGCCGTTGTTCACGTCAGATTCGTCGGGTTTTGGCCCGAAAACGGCCTTCGTGCTCGCCGGCGGCGGAAGTTTCGGCGCGATCCAGGTCGGCATGATGCATGCGCTCGCCGCGCACGGCGTGGTCCCGGACATGGTTGTAGGATCGAGCGTCGGCGCACTGAACGGCGCCTACTATGCCGGTGCGCCCACCCTCGACGGCGTGAAGAAGCTCGCAGGGATCTGGCGCGGGCTGCGCCGCGAGGATGTCTTTCCGGTCTCGGTCGGGACCCTGGTCTCGTTTCTGTGGCGGCGGGATTTCCTGATCTCGCATGACGGCGTGCGCAAGTTGATCGACGATCATCTGCCGTACAAAAATCTTCAGGATGCGGCGGTGCCGGTGCACATCGTCACCACCAACATCGTGACCGGCGGCAGCGTGGTGCTGTCGGACGGACCGGCAGCGGAAGCCATCGTGGCCTCGACGTCGATTCCGGGCGCGTTCGCCCCCGTTCTGCACAACGGCCTGTATCTTGCGGACGGCGCCATCTCGAGCAACACGCCGATCAGGGTGGCGATCGAGAAAGGTGCGCGGCGGCTGATCATCCTGCCGACCGGATTTGCCTGCGCGGGCGAAGCGCCGCCCAAGGGCGCGGTCGCCAACGTGCTGCACGCCGTGACGCTGCTGATCTCGCGGCAGATGATCGACGACCTCGAATACATCGATCCCGCGATCGAATATCATGTCGTGCCGCCGCTGTGTCCGCTGGTCGGCTCGCCCTATGATTTCTCGCGCACCGACGAACATATCGAGCGGGCGATCAGGAACACCGAGAAATGGATCGGCAAAGGCGGGCTCGAGCAGCACGGCATTCCCGGCGAACTGCGGCCGCACGAACATTGAAATCAGGGAATATCCCGGCATGAGCGTTCTGTTTTCTCCTTTTCACCTGCGCGATCTGACCCTGCCGAACCGCATCGTGGTGTCGCCGATGTGCCAGTATTCGGCCGACGACGGCTGCGCCACCGACTGGCACATGATGCATCTCGGCTCGCTCGCGTTGTCGGGCGCGGCGATGCTGTGCATCGAGGCGACGGCGGTAGAAGCGGTCGGACGCATCACGCCGGGCTGTCTCGGGCTCTATGACGACGCCACCGAAGCGGCGCTGAAGCCGGTGCTCGCCGCCATCCGCAAGCATTCGAAGATCGCGGTCGCGATGCAACTGGCCCATGCCGGACGCAAGGCGTCGAGCCAGCGGCCATGGGAGGGCGGTCAGCAGATTCCACTCGCGGATGGTGGCTGGATGTCATTCGGGCCGTCCGCCGTCGCGCACAAGGATGGCGAACTCGCCCCACAGGCGCTGGATGACGCCGGATTGCATCGCATCCGCGACGCCTTCGTGGCATCGGCGCGCCGTGCGCTGCGGCTCGGCATCGAGGCGTTCGAAATTCACGCGGCGCACGGATACCTGCTGCATCAGTTCCTGTCGCCGATCGCCAACAGGCGCACCGACGCTTACGGCGGCACGCTGGAGAACCGGATGCGGTTTCCGCTTGAAGTGTTCGAGGCGGTGCGGGCCGCCGTTCCGAAGGCGATCCCGGTCGGCGTGCGCGTCTCCGCCACCGACTGGGTCGACGGCGGCTGGGACATCGACCAGACCATCGCGTTCGCCCGCGAGTTGAAAGCACGCGGCGCCGACTGGATCGACGTGTCGTCCGGCGGCGTGTCGCCGCTGCAGAAGATCGCGCTCGGGCCCGGCTATCAGGTGCCGTTCGCCGAGGCTGTCAAGAAGGCCACCGGCCTGCCGACCATGGCGGTCGGCCTCA